>JAKSBB010000859.1 GCA_022361315.1 Desulfobacterales bacterium | reverse complement strand
AGGTTCTTTCCCCGGTGGGTCTGTCCCAGGATCAGCGAAAATATCCGTTTCATTTCCCGGTCCGTGGATTCTGCAAGGGCCAGCTCCGCATTGCCCATGATCACGCCCAGGATATTGTTGAAGTCATGGGCCATTTTCCCGGCCACCTGCCCCACCAGGGCATACTTCTCCTGCTCGGCGGCAAACTTGATGGCATCGGCCCGTTCCTTCTCACTTTGGCGCCGTTCCGTAATATCCCGTACCGTGGAGAGGATCATCTGCTCCCCGTGGAATTCAAAAAGAGAAGAGGAGATTTCCACCGGAAAAATTTCACCGTTTTTTCGGCGGTTCAGGGTCTCAATGGTACGTTTTCCCACCTTTTTCAGGTTGGCCCGGGATTCCCGGCTGCCCATGCCTTTACCTTCGGGATCCAGAATCAGGGCCTGGGGGGTCATGGAGAGCAGTTCATCACGGGAATAGCCGTACCATTCACAGGCCACATCGTTCACCTCCACAAAGGGGCCGAACCCTTCCTCGGCATATGGATGGACAAATATGGCATCGTTGAATCCGTTGAAAAGGGTTCTGAAACGGGTCTCATTTTCACGGAGTGCGATTTCCGCATTTCTGCGGTCACTCAGATCCGTAAAACAGGCGCGAATGGCCACCACTTCACCCTCTTCTTCAATGGGGGCGGCATTGATGACACCGTAGATAAAACTGCCGTCCTTGCGGACGAACTGCATTTCAAAGGGGGGCCTGGATTTTCCCTGCCTCAGATCATCAATCCAGGATTGCACGATACCCGTCTTATACTTGGGTACCAGCCGGGAAACCGTGGGATACCGTTCGTAATCCTCCCGGGTATAGCCGAAGTAGTTCAGACCGGCTTCATTGGCATAGAAGAGGTTGAAATCAAAATCAAACTCCGCCACGGGAATGGGCAGAAAATCCGCCATCTGGCGAAACCGCTCTTCGCTTTTTTTCAACTTTATCTCGATGGCCTGCTGGTCGGTGATATCCCTGGCAGACACCATAATACCCGCCATTTCTCCCCGATCATCGAAAAATGGGGTTTTGTGGATATCGAGAATCAATTTCGCCCCCCGAACCCGGCCTTCCGCCATAAAACGCCCGGGCTTCCCGGTTTCTCTGACCACGCGGTCCGCCTCCGCACAAACCCCGTCAAAGGTCAGGTCAAAGCCCTTTTCCTTTTCCCTGTCCACAAAATAGGAAAAGGGTTTACCCACCGCCTCAGTTGCGCTCTCACAGTTGAGGAGCATTTCGCAGACCGCGCGGTTCACAAAGATAAACCGGTCCGCCATATCCTTGGCCCAGATGAGATCCGGCACATTGTCCATCACCATCTGAAAAAAACAGCTGTCAATTTGGGTGGGGAGCCGGGATGCTGCCAGGTAATCAGACAGGCACCCCTCGGGTTTTACTGTCATTCAAAACATCCTGTTCACCGATTACCACAGGGAACACCTCCGGGATAAACGGACTGGTAGTCGTCAATGCAAGGCTGTGATTCAACAAGGTTCAACCCGTATGGTACCGGATCAGGGAAAAGGGCCGCTGCAAATTACGATCCTCTTTCATTACACCATTTGATCCTGAAAATCCACACAAAACACTTAGCTTCTCGCCTTTCTCAAGGTCAGGAAAACATTTCCGGAAAAAATCAGGAAAGCCCCGATCCACCCGCCGGCTGAAAGCGAAGGATCCATGGCGATGACCGGTCCCAACAGGGCAGCCAGAAGGATACGGGTGGACGAAATTATACCGCCTTCAATGGCTGTCACATATTTAAATCCCACAGTCATCAGGTACTGTCCGGCAATGGCAATAACCGAACACCAGAACAGGTATTTGAATTCCTCAAACTCAGGCATTCGCATCTCATTGAAAAAGAGAATGAATATGATGAGTCCCCCCAGGCTGAACATGAAAAACAGGGTGGTCTGGGTATCGTGAACCTGCCGGGACATGTTCAGGTACATGATGGCCACAGCAGCGCTGATGCCGGAACCAAGCGCCCATAGGGAATTTTCGTTAAATTCCATATTTGTGGGGGACAGGATCAGCCAGACACCGGCCAGGGCAACAGCAACGATCCCCACGGAAACGATGTCCCGCTGGGTCTTCAAAAACATCCAGGAGAAAACGGCGATGAACAAAGGATAGGTCATATTCAGAATATTGGCCTGGGCCACGGATGTCAGTTCAACCCCTTTAAAAAAGCAGAATACGGCCATGGCATTGCATACGGCCCTGCCGATGAGATACCGTTTCTTCACCACCCTTATTCGCTGCCTGCGCAGGCCCATCACGGTGAGTACCGTGATAAAGCCGAACAGGAAACGCGACAGGGTGAACAATGAAGAGTCAATGGCCAGTCCGGCCATGCTGGACCATTTGATCACCACCGTGGCCAGATAGAAAAAAAAGGCGGAGCCGAACACGGCCAGGCAGCCAAGGGTTGTTTTCATATCCATGATTTAAGTTGCCAATCATTCTTGAATATTGATAATCTCTATGGTATGCAACCGGTTTGCACAGGACCACAACGCCTTAGAGAACATAAATTATGGATAAAGACAATACTATTTTTTTTGAAAAGATCCGCCCCATGCGGGATGAAATAGACCGCATCGACTCTGAAATTCTCACTTTGCTGGCCCGCCGCCAGGCCCAGGTGGAACAGGTGGTGGCCCTTAAAAAAGCCCATAATATGCCGGTGTACCACCCGGCAAGGGAAGAGGATCTGATCTCCAGGCTGAGGTCCCAGGCCACCCAGACCGGTATGAATCCGGATTTTCTGGAAGACCTGTACCGGGTGATTCTGCGCCAGTCCAGAATCAAGCAGACGCGTAAGATGGCCCTCAAAGGGCTCCGCCCGGATGCCAAGGTGCTTGTGGTGGGTGGTGCCGGCCAGATGGGCGGGATGTTTGTCCGCCTCTTTTCCAGATCAGGATACGAGGTCCGGGTGCTGGACCGGGAAGACTGGGACCGGGCAGAGGAATTCTGCAAAGATATCGATCTGGCACTGATATCCGTACCCATTGAAAAGACCGGAGAGGTGGCAAAGGCTGTTGCCCCCCTGCTTCCGGCCACTGCGGTCATGGCCGATCTCACCTCCATTAAGCAGGCACCTTTGGCCGACATGCGTCGTGCCCATCAAGGCCCGGTTATCGGACTGCATCCCCTGTTTGGTCCCACCACGGATTCCCTGGACAAGCAAATCGTCGTCACCTGCGCGGGCAGGGATACCGACGCCTGCCAATGGGTGGTAGAGCAGCTCAACCTCTGGGGAGCCGTCATCGTCCCTGCAACGGCTGAAGAACACGATGCGGTCATGGAAATTGTCCAGGCCCTGAGGCATTTTGCCACCTTCTGCTTTGGTGATTTCCTCTGCCGGCGCCACGCCCCCCTGGAACGCACCCTGGAATTTTCCAGTCCCATTTACCGCCTGGAGCTTGGCATGGTCGGCCGTCTGTTTGCCCAGGATCCCGGACTCTATGCGGAAATCATCTTTGCCACTCCGGAACGCCGCGCCCTGCTCAAGGAATATATCCAATACCTGAGCCGCCATCTGGAGATGCTGGATCAGAACGATAAATCCGGTTTTATCGATCAGTTCAACCAGGTGGCCCAGTGGTTCGGTCCTTTCAGTGAGCAGGCCATGCGGGAGAGTACCTTTATAATCAACAAGCTGATCGAACGATTCTAAATTATACGATCTGATTCGTCGCCGAACCTGTTCCATACCGCATGTAATCCACCTGTAATATAGGGGAATCCCCTTAGGTATACTTGCCCAACTATTCATATTTGCGTCCGCTTTATAATGGAGATTCGCTTTCCGGTATTTCCTCACACCTTTTTTTGTTGATTAGATTAATATGAATATACTATTCATT
>JAKSBB010000094.1 GCA_022361315.1 Desulfobacterales bacterium | reverse complement strand
GACCTCTCCGGCGGGAACAAGAACCAGGTGGTGGTGCCCTTCCTGAAGTATCTGGGGGGCACGCCCTATTCCCAGAGGCGGAAAGTGTCTGTCTGACGTTCTCCGGGCAGGTAGGGTTTTATTTCGGGGTACTGCAGCAGGAATTCATTCTGGAATTCAATGCGCTGGACATTGAGGCGGTTGTGTGAATCCACAGCCCTGCGGTACCTGAGATAATATTCGTCGTAATTATTCAAGGCTTCTTCGTCTTTAACTTTGGTGATATTGTCAAAGTTGTCGAACGTGTACTTGAGCAGGGCTTCAAAATTATCCAGGTAAACAATCAGGCTCTTGTAATGCATGGTGACGTTCCGGTTGGTATAAAATAACCGGATATGATAGACCCAGTTTAGATCTTTCTTCACAAAATAGGTCTCATAATCTTCCGTGAACTTCACCATCCGGCGAATGGCCGCCTGATTCTGGGACATGATGATCCGAAGTTCCCCGATAAAATCGATGGTTCGTTCCAGCTCCTTCACCCGTGATTCCACCTTGGACATCATCTCCAGTGTTACCAGGGCCTTGTCCAGGCGCTGGGTGGTGTTTTTCAGGGTTTCGCTGAACCGGACCACCTGGCGGGTGATGGGCGGCAGATGAGCGTACTTGTTCTTTTCCTTCATTTGAAAATAAAGATAGGCCTCAGTGGCCGTCACCGCAGTAAAGGTCGTCATGAAGATCATGAACAGGATGACTCCGGCACTCCGCCTGGATTTAAAAATAAAATAGGGGGTGGTAACGGGGGCGGCAAGTACCACCGCAGCCCACCAGAACGGCTTTTTGCGCTTATAGCATTCGTAGAGCATGAAACAGGCCAGGATCAGTGCGTATGGAAAATAAAAATAGTACAAGTTCAATTGCCCCTGTGAGTATTAATTTGATAGCTTTTGCCGTCCGTGGTTATTGAAACTGCCCCGTGCAGATCGGTGCGGTAAACGCGGATATTCTTTTCCCTGTATCGTTCAAGGGTCTCCTTATGGGGAAGTTGATACCTGTTCATATAGCCACACGATACTATTACACTTTCAGGTGCGATGATATCAAGGAAAATATTGGTGCTGCTGCCCCGGCTGCCGTGGTGGGGGGCGGTCATGAGGGTGGATTTAATTGAACTGCTGTAAGTTTTAACCATGTCTTCTTCGCGTTCGGCTTCGATATCGCCGGGAAAGAGCATGGAAACGTTCCGGTATCTGAGCCGGGTAACCAGGGAATCGTTGTTACTGTGTCCGGTCATGAACCGTCGGGGATAAATCGTAATTTCAGCCTGTCCGAAGTTCTGTATCAACGGTGTTTTCTCCAGAACCATCTGGGGGATCTCACGGGAATCCGCAGTGCGCACCAGTGCTGAAAATGTCCGGCTGTCCGCGATATCTGAGTTACGAATCCATTGACGTACGCTGAAATTATTCAGGATGAACAACAGCCCGTTCATATGGTCGGCCTCAGGGTGGGACAGAATCACCGCATCAATGGTTTTTATCCGCTGTTTCCAAAGAAAAGGGGCGACAATATACCGGCCAATATCAAAAGCGGATTGACCGGAGAAGCCCCCGCCGTCCAGCAGAATTATTTTTCCTTCTGCCGTATGAACCATGGCGGCACTGCCCTGCCCGCAATCTATCACTGTTGCGGTAAGTTCATCCGGATAGTACCGTTGCTTAATCCCTAAGCCGGTGCAGACGGCACCGCCGGCCAGAGCAAGGGTCAGGCAGTAGACCGCCACGTTTTTTTTCCGGAAGGCCAGGAAAAGAAGACCGGATAAAAAGATATAGACCAGGCCGACCTCGATCCATGTCAGGGTGATCATGCGGGACCAGGAAAAATTCCAGTTTGCCAGCATGTGAATGAACATGATGCTGGTGTCCATCAGTTCGAGGCCGAGATCTATAATGCCGGCAGCCATGCCCGGGAAGAGGTCCATGGTCAGCAGGGCCAGAAATCCCAGGGGCAGGCAGGCGAATCCCATTACCGGTATCAGGACTAAGTTTGACAGTATCTGAATATAGGAGACCATATTGAAGTATCTGGCGATCAGGGGAAATGTGCCAAGGCCGGCGAAGAGAGTGACCAGTACGGCGCCGGTAACATAGGCAAGAAACCGGTTCTGACGGGGCAGCGCGTAGCGTGACAAGGCCCGGAATCCCAGAAGAATAAACCCAAGAGCGGCGAACGACAGTTGAAATGATATGGAGAACAATGCAGGCGGATCCAGGGCTAGTATTGCCACGGCTGCCAGACAGAGCGTGTTCATCGGATCATTCTCTTTCTCACTCAGGATCGCAGCCATGAACACCAGCGTCATGATGAAAGCCCGCTGGGTTGAGGGAGAGAACCCCGAGAATAAGGCATAGCCCACCAACGGCCCGAGGGTCAGCAGGCCCGCCAGCTTCTTTGCCGCTCCGGACACTGAGAGTCTGTGAAAGCGGTTGAGTATCAGGTAAAAAATCTGATAGAGACCGAAGGCCAGAATGGACATATGCAGGCCGGAGATGGCCAGGAGGTGGGATGCCCCGGCCCGGGCAAACATATCCCGAAGCTCTGGGGTCATGGCTTCCTTCTTGCCGGTGATCATGGCGTTGAGAACGGCTGCGGAATAACGACGTAACCGCAGTTTATCTTCCGTGGTTGTCCGGGTGTTTTCAACATTGCGGGCAAGGAAATGACTAAAGCGATTCCTCAGTGATTCCATGCGCTGGAATCCTGCGACCCTGATCCCGGTTTTATCGGATTCTTGAACCTTAATCCGGTTAAATCCCACATGGGCACTGCCGAAAATCTGTTTGAATTGCATGTGCAATTTATAGTCATATCCGCCGGGATTAGCGAAATTACGGATCGGCCTGATCCGGGCTGTGAAGCTGATAATGGCACCCACGGGCGGTATGGATGCCTCCCCTGCCCTGTATATGCTGAGGAGTATATGACCGGAGGTTTTTAGCTGCTCTCCACCTTCGGGGTTCCCAATGGTCAGGCATTGGATTGTCACCCTGGTTTTTCCGGGATAGTGTCTGGCAAAACTGTCTATACGGCCGGTTATCTGCCGAACCTTTCCGTCTGCAAAACTGGAAATATGAGTTTCGGGCAGATCCGGAGACATCCTTTCAGACATGGTGAAAAATCCGGTCAGCAGTAATGCGATACAGAGTAAAAGAGAGAACCGCTTAAGGGGATAGAGGTAGAAAGATACGAAGAGTATGAAAAGGATACCGAGCGACGGGATCAGGAAAAGTGGAAGATCCGGCCCTGCCCTTGCCGCAAGTATACCTGCCGACAATGCCAGGGCTGCCGGTGCCAGAGGTGGTAAACCAGGTTTCAGAAGGTGGTGGGTCATAACCCCTCCTCCTGCAATGAGCGACGCTGCCTTTTGATTATGAAATAGTCAAAAAGGCAGACGCCGTTATGGATTGATACGGATTATTTTATCCGTTCGATATCGGCCCCGAGGGCCTGGAATTTTTTCTCGATGGCTTCATAACCCCG
>JAKSBB010000755.1 GCA_022361315.1 Desulfobacterales bacterium | reverse complement strand
CTGCCCCACCACCTCTGCGGCAAATCAAGACCGGTTCATTTCGGCGGAGTGGCCACGGTGGTGACAAAGCTGTTCAACATCGTCATGCCGGATGTGGCCGTATTCGGGAAAAAAGACTATCAGCAACTCCAGGTGATCCGCCAGCTTACGGAGGATCTGGACTTCAACATCCGCATCGTGGGCGGGGACATCGTCCGGGAACCGGACGGCCTGGCCATGAGTTCCAGAAACGCTTACCTCACTCCGGAACAGCGGAAATCAGCGTTGTGCCTGTCCCAGGCCATCGGTATTGCCAAAAAAGAGATTGAAGAAGGAAAAACAGATGTTGAAGCCATCCGGAATAAAATGACCGGCCATATCAACGGCTTTGACCATACGGCCATCGATTATATTGAATTCTGTGATCCGGTGACCCTGAACGAGCTTGAAACCATCCATGGACAGGTGGTGCTGGCCTTGGCAGTAAAGGTGGGCAAATCCCGCCTCATCGACAACGCCCTTATTGATCCACCACAATAATTACACGGCATTCTTTCAGGAACTTGTGGCGCTCCGTCACCTTCTCCAGGGTTTCGGCGTCTGAAATACTGACCACAATGGCACCGGTGTTGGAGTCTGCCTTGCGCAGGGCCTTGAACACCATGGGGTTGGAGCCGATCCTGCGGGAGGACAGGGCTGCGGACATGTCACAGACATAGGCAGCCACCCCGTACTGTACGGCAAATTCCCTGCTGATAAAAAGGGAGGAGTACACCGCCTTCCCCTCTTCACTTACAATCGTGGGATAGAGAATGGGGTCCAGGGAAAGCCCCCGGGCATCGATCACCAGCCCGGTATAAGGGAGCCGGATTTCCGCAGACTTCGGCACCCCGGCATCCCCTGCAGGTTTAGATTTCTGCTCAGCGATCTTCGGAATCTGCCGGATATGCTCCGGCAACACCAACTGTAGAAATCCCCCGAACACCTTGGTTTCCACCCGGACTTCCACATCCAGGGCAGAGGTATACAACTGCCCTGCGATAACGGCATCCTGGGCGGTTTTTTCTATGCCTGCCAGGGTGGTGTCGTGGGCAGAGGCATATTCCCCCACCGTGAGATCAGGAGTGATCTGCAATTGCTTAAGCATGGCAATGATATTTCTCGAGGCATGGGCCCTTGCAGAACCGGGCATGGCCATGGGCACCCCTTCGCTGTTGGTTTCAGGCGCCGCCTTCCCGGTGACGATCACCTGGCCGGTACTCCAGTTCACCGCCCCGTTTTCATACTGCTTCACGCAGTGGGGGTCTTCTGCAGCCGCACCTGCAGGCATCAAAAAAGCAGTCATGACCATCACAAGAAACCAGATATTACGGGAAGCTGAATGCATCATGCACCCTCAAGCATACGGGGGGTTAAAAAGTTTGCTTCAATCAGATCTGTCAGCTCAGATATATCTTCAAGGCCGAACACCGGTACATCCGGACGGATATCCGAATCCGTCACAAAGGCTTTGAGGTTGGGATCTTCCAGGCAGAACGGGGTCTCGTGAGGACTGTCCACCCTGAAAATTTCAACCTTCGGCAGGGGCTGGGTTTTGAACCCTTCGGCGATGATGAGGTCCATGCCTCTGAGATAGTCCTGTATCTTCTCAAGGGCCGACCGCTCATCATCCCTCACCAGGGCCACCCGGGAATCCGTTACTACAAGCGTGGCATCTGCCCCCGCCTGTTTGTGCCGCCAGCTGTCCTTCCCCTCTTTGTCAAACTCAAACCGCTCATGGGTATGCTTCACCGAACCGATGGTATGGCCCCGGCCTTTGAGTTCACGGATAATCTTCTCCACCAGGGTGGTTTTCCCGGAATTGGACTTGCCGACAATCAGGAGTATTTCAGGGGTCATATGCACCAATACGCAAGGGGGTTCATGTGAAATTACGTGTAATTGACTTAAAATAGTAGCGGAGGGTGTTAAAGTCAAGCATGGCCGGATCGCCGGTGGACGGCGGCATATTGAGCCGATTTTATACCACATGCAATGAATTGATTTGCTGCCCCGGAGAATCCGGGGCAGCGAGAGGAAATTATGGGCGACTGCCATACTCCCGGAGCGCTTCCACAGCGGCCAGGATATTCTCTTTTGGCGTTGTGGGGGAGAGGTTGCACAGGTAAAACCAGAGACGGCCGTTGCGGTTTCCCACAGTGACGTAGTGGCGGACCCGCTCCCGGACTTCCCCGGGGGTGGCGTTGTTCAGGAATACCGCTCCCAGGCCCAGGAGAAGCGGAAGATCATGTTTATCCGCGTACTCCCTGTAGAATTCTGGACCAAGAGCTTCCACATCCGGATCCTGGCCTTCCACAAATCCCGGGTTCACCCGGCGGCGGATGTCCAGCACTTTCTCCGGATCTTTGCTGTACCGCTCACCGGTCCAGTTGGGCACGCAGACCGGCGGGTCCAGAGCCTCCTGGAGTTCTTCAATTCCGGGGGCAAGCCAGTCCTCCATAATGGATTCATTGACCATCGGCAGGGAAGCCATGGCGTCGGCCCCCACCATAGATGGCGTGTCGGGAAATCTGCCGTGGAGGTACGTGAGCCAGGGAATGAGCAGTTCATGGTTGATCCGGGTGAACAACTCCCGGGCAAAATCCGGGCGGAGCATGATATCCATGAGCAGGTCGGAGAGCCCCCGGATATTGGCAGCCAGGCTGAAGGGGGCGCAGAAGGCCATGGAAAGCTCACGGCCCAGGGCTTCCCGGGCCTTCTCAAAGAGGGAGACCACCATGGGGCACCGGCCT
>JAKSBB010000885.1 GCA_022361315.1 Desulfobacterales bacterium | reverse complement strand
TGAGGGCTTGTTTGCGGATCAGGAACGATTCCCTGAGTTTCTAAGGCAATGTATTTCCCGGTTTATCTCCGGTAAAAAAAACGTGGAAATATGGAGTGCACTGCCCGCAGCTTCTGTTAAAATCAAACATCTGATCATACCCAACCTCCCGGCAGGAAAGATATCCAAAGCAGTCTACTGGGGCCTCATGAAAGAGGGGGAATTCGACGAGAAAAACGACCGGTATGATTTCAGACTGTTAGGAGATATCTCGGAAAACGGGGTAAAGAAAAAAAGAGTACTGGCATTCAGCACCCCTTCCGCCGCCATCGATTCTCAGATTGCGCTATTCAAGAAGGCGGGGTATCCCCTGGCCGGTCTTACCGCCATCCCCTTTGCCGTAAAAAACCTCATGGGAACCGGACAGATCAATGACGCGGAGCCACATATAGCCGTAGTTAATATCCACCGGCAGACCTCTGATATATTTTGTTTTTCCAACAGGGAACTTAAGCTGATACGAAGCCTCAGAGCCGGCTCATCCGCTTTGTTTGAGCAGGTTGACACAACGGCAGACCAGGACCCGATTGATTATCTTTCGTTATTGAGCGAACCGGATTTTTCACTCTGCCCCGAGATTCAGGAGCCGTCAGAAAGACTGGTCGGAAAAATATCAAGAACCGGAGATTATTTTACCCAGAACTATACCGAAAACACGCCTCTGAATAGATATATATTTTATGGAGATGTTGACCGGTGCATACCGTTTATATCGTTGGCAAACACCGTCATCCACTCACAGGTCAGCATATTCCAGCCGGTACCAAAATATTGCCCTGAACGCCTGCCGCGCCACACCGGGCAGCGGGGGGAGGCCTTAACGGCATACGGAGTAGCACTGTCTGTCAAAAAATCAACACCGGATTTTTTGTTCACCCATGTCCACCGAAGCGAGGTAAAAGCCAAAATACGGTTGCTGATGCTGTCTGTCTGTGTTGCCCTGATATGCGTTGCCAGTGCGGCCGGGGTGCACGCCTATCTTTCTACAAAAATCGCAGACCACCAGAAGCGCCTGAATCAGATTAGTGAGCGCCGGGAAAAACTGGGCAGTATACCGACAAAAGCCCGGATTCAGAAAAACATCGATGGTGCAGAAGCGATCATCGGCAAAACCGGGAATTATGTCACCGACTACAAGATTCTTGCCGTGATCGGCGAAATCTGCAGCAACACACCGGATCATATAAAGTTGACCCACCTTCGTTATAACAAGATAGATGCAGAGGACCCATCCGCCACCGAAACCTATCAGCTGGAAATCCGGGGAGTGGTATCCGCCCATGACTTTGAACTTGATTCAAGCCTGGGTAAGTATATGTTGTCGCTCACCAATTCACCTGTATTCGGACCAGTAAAACTAGCGGATCAGAAACGATCCGGTAATTCCGGCACCGATGACCGGAAACGCATGAAATTTAAGGCGCTGCTGGAGGTGCAATGAAAGTATCCAGACCACCCGGCATTGTCTTGGCTTTAGCCGCTGCAGTGGGCATCTCCGTTGCGGCATGGGGGATCTTATCGGTTTATCCCATGACCCGTACCCTCTCTTCTCTTCAGAAGCGGGTTGCCCGCGAAACCCAGCAGCTGAAACAGATTGAGACGCTTTATCCGACGGCAGCCAGGACAAGCGCACTAACCGGCATACAATTCATTGGCGGGCTCCCCCTGCCGGAACGCATAAGCATGGAACGACCAGACCTCGTCTCTCTGCCGGTGCAGCTCAAGGCGGCGGCAATCCGGTGCGGCCTGGTTCTATCGGGCAGCGAATTCGATCTCAACGCCATGGCGGACGACTCCCGGACACTTTTGCTGACGCTGGCCCTTTCCGGTGATCTTCAAGGTTTCAGACAACTTCTCCAAATGGCGATCGCCCACCCGTCTTTCCATGGTGTTGACAGTGTTGAAATTGCACCTG
The DNA here is from genome assembly GCA_022361315.1 of Desulfobacterales bacterium. The sequence continues at coordinate 1,801 of JAKSBB010000885.1, read as the reverse complement.
GCGAAGGACTGGTAAGACGCTTCCAACTCACCCTCCGGTTCAAAATTCAAAAGGGGGATACATGAGCCGAAGGGAAATCATTATATTGATTATCGCCCTCATCGTTGTTATCGTGGGGCTGATAGACCTGCTTTTCCTGTCCGGAAATAATACAGACGCCAGCGATTCGCTAAACACTGAGCTCTCTGAGGCCCAGGCATTTTCCAGTGCAGCTATGGCAAAAATAGCAAAGCTTGAAAAACAATCGCGTCAGGAAAACTGGGGCGCCTGGATATCACGGATCGAAACGCCCTGGTCCCGGGACCCTTTCATTGTTGACCATGGTGTAAACCGAAAGAAAGAGAGAGTAAAACAGGATCGCCTCCTCATTTATTCCGGTTTTGTGAGTGTGGCAGGAAAAAGCTTCGCCGTGATAAACGGTATTGAATATACACATAACGAAACCATCCTGCCCGAGGGATATGTCGTCCATCAGATTTCCCCGGCACAGGTGGTGCTAAAAAAAGCCGGAAAGCAATTTACCATTTATCTGGAAGAAGAATAAGCATGGGCAAAATACCCCAATTAATCTACATATTACTGCTTACGGCCTTACTCCTGTATGGATGCGCCGGTAAAGAGGAAACACCGGAGGCACATATTGCCAGCCACCAGTCTGTCCTCAAGGAATTGCAGGATAAAGCCGTATCCGTCACACCGGAACCCCGTCGGGACCACCACAGAGACCTGACGGTGCTGGAAGACGAATATGATCCGGCAGATACGATCAGCGTCCCCCTTGCACCAGAAGTCATGCCGCAGGTGGTACAAAAGGCGCTTCCCCGGATGCCGGTCACCATGAAGATGCACGAGATCTCCCTGCCCGTGCTCATCCGAACCCTGGCCCGGGTGGCGGATATTGACATCATGATTACGGATACCGTGCAGGGACAGACAAGTCTTGCCGTAACCGACGTCCCCTGGGACCAGGCCTTCCAGGGAATCCTCGATACCTTCGGACTCACCTATGAATGGTCCGGGAACATCCTGAGGGTTCTCAGCGTTGAAGATATCCAGAAAAAGCAGGCCTTGATGGAGGCCCGGCAGACGTTCGAAACCACACGGAACCAGCATAAACTTGCCGTTCTGGCCCAGGAGAAGAAGAGCCGAAAGCTCCAGCCCCTGGTCACCAAGATCGTCAAGATACACTATGCCGATCTTGCGGAACTTCAAAAAAACCTGACCCGGTATCTTTCCCCCGAATCTCAGGAGGAACCCCCTCCCCAGCCCGGTATGCCGGTTGGCCCGGCACCTGGCACCGACGCCGGGGATGGATATTCAGGGAATATATTAATGGACAAATTTTCCAACTCTCTGATCATTCACGCCACCCGGGAGTATATACGAAAACTGTTGCCCATTATCCGTCGTATTGATCAGCCCATCCGCCAGGTTCTGATCGAGGCCCACATCGTTGAAGCAGAATCCAATACAGGCAAAGAGCTGGGGGTGCAGTGGGGGGGCCTGGGAACAGCCGCTGCCGGCAGTGGAAAGAGCTATTCCATCGGCGGCAATATGGTTGAATCCGGGAGCAGTCTTGAAGACGGGTATACCCCCACGGACGGTAACATCGTTGACCTGCCGCTGAGCACTGCAGCCAGCGGTTCCGGACTTGCTTTAGGTGTCCTGGCCCAGAAGGCGGGGGAATTTATGCTCTACGCACAATTACTGGCACTGGAAGAGGAGGGACGGCTCAATATCCTTTCCACCCCCTCCATCACCACCCTGGACCACCGTAAGGCCGTTATCAAAAGCGGCAGGG
>JAKSBB010000866.1 GCA_022361315.1 Desulfobacterales bacterium | reverse complement strand
TCGGTGCATTTATCACAGTCGATGCCGACCTGGCGTTATCCCAGGCAAAGGCTGCGGATGCGCGGATTGCAGAGGGGCGACAGGCTACATTTACCGGTATCCCGGTGGCCCTGAAGGACCTGCTGTGTACCAAGGGCGTGAAAACCACCTGCGCTTCAAAGATCCTGGATAATTTTGTACCCCAGTACGACGCCACTGTGGTGGAGAAACTGAAGGGTGAAGATGCGGTACTGATCGGCAAAACCAACCTGGATGAATTTGCCATGGGATCATCCACGGAAAATTCCAGTGCGAAACTCACACGGAACCCCTGGAATACAGATCATGTACCAGGAGGCTCTTCGGGTGGTTCTGCCGCTGCCGTGGCAGCAGGGTTCTGCTCCGGTGCCCTGGGAACGGATACCGGTGGGTCTATCCGTCAGCCCGCCTCCCACTGCGGGGTTGTCGGTCTTAAGCCCACCTATGGTCGGGTGTCAAGATACGGTCTGGTGTCCTATGGGTCTTCTCTGGATCAGATCGGGCCCATCACCCGGGACGTCACGGATGCGGCCATGATGATGAATGTGATCTGTGGCAACGATCCCAAGGATTCCACCTCCGCCCGGAATGAGACTCCTGACTTTACCTCCGGCCTGGATCTTTTCCGTAAAAAAGGCCTCAAAGGCATGGTTGCGGGGATTCCAAAAGAGTTTTCCAATGTAGACGGCATTGATCCCGAAGTGGCAGCCATGTTTGAACGCACCAAAGAGATATTGACGGACCTCGGTGTAGAAATCCGTGAGGTCTCTTTGCCCCATACGGAATATGTGGTGGCTGCCTATTACATCATTGCGCCCTGTGAGGCCAGTGCCAACCTGGCCCGGTTCGACGGGGTGAGGTTCGGTTACCGGGATCACAGTGCAGATGATCTGATTGATATGTACAAGCAGACAAAATCAACCGGATTCGGTCTTGAAGTGCAGCGCCGTATTATCATCGGTACCTATGCATTGTCTGCAGGATATTACGATGCCTATTACGGCAGGGCATCACAGGTCAGGGCGCTGATTATGCAGGATTTTGACAAAGCCTTTGAAAACTGTGACATTATCCTTTCACCGGTGGCGCCGACCCCGGCATTTAAAATCGGTGAGAATACGGAAGATCCGCTGACCATGTATCTGAGTGATATCTTTACCCTGTCTGCAAACATGGCTGGGGTTCCGGGGATTTCCGTGCCCGCCGCTCTGAGCGGCAACGGGTTGCCCATCGGTATTCAGATGATGGCCAAGCGTTTTGACGAGCTCTCCCTGATCCGGGCGGGTTTTGGATTTGAGCAGAGTGTCGGCGGTGCCACCGGTTTTGAGTCTGTGCTCCCTGAACTTTAATCACAGGAGGTCCGTATGGCGAATATCAAACCCCAGGGTGAGGCCCTGAAAAAGGCCATTGCATGGATATCGGAACAACGCCGGGAGAATCCCGCAAAGGATCCGATGGCACTGGCGGATGAAGCTGCATTCAGATTTGACCTCAGTCCGAAGGATTCCGAGTTTCTTCTTCGGTTTATCCGGGACGAAAGGGAGTAGCGCATCACTTCGGGTATGAATAAAATCCGTATTCTGCCGGAGATTTTGTCCAACCAGATTGCCGCTGGTGAAGTGGTGCAGCGGCCGGCCTCCGTTGTTAAAGAGTTGGTGGAAAATAGTATGGATGCCGGGGCAGACCGAATTACCATTGAAATCGAAAAGGGGGGGCGGTCACTGATCCGGATTTCAGATAACGGGGTCGGCCTTGTGCGGGATCAGGCTATGCTGGCGGTGGAACGGTACGCCACCTCAAAGATTTTTTCCAAAGATGATCTCTTTTCCATTGCCACATTCGGGTTCAGGGGGGAGGCCTTGCCCTCCATTGCCTCTGTGTCAAAGTTTACCCTGGTATCCCGCCCCAAAACCCAGGAATCCGGTACCCGGATTGATATTGACGGCGGAAAACTGAAAAAAGTAGCAGACGCCGGTGCTCCGCCGGGAACCATGGTGGAGGTCCGGCAACTCTTTTTCAACACGCCCGCCCGCAGGAAGTTTCTCAAAGCGGAAAGTACGGAAACCAGCCATATTTCAGATGCCGTGTCCGGGCTTGCCATGGGCAACCCGGATATCGGATTCCGTCTTTTTCTCAATAAAAAACTGGTGCGGAACTATCCGCCGGGTCAGGATCTGGCTCAGCGGGCAAGAATGGTACTGGGTAAGGATGCTGCAGACCATCTATATCCTTTGAATATTGATGAGGGTGAAATCAAAATTACAGGCGTTTGTGCCAATCCGGCCGTGACCCGCAGCACGCCGAACCGGATTTATCTGTTTGTAAACCACCGCCTGGTCCATGACCGCGGTATGGTGGCGGCCCTGTTTCAGGGGTATCGGGGGCGGATTATGAAGGGGCGGTATCCCATGGGGGTGATCAGCGTAGAGCTGCCCTTTGAGCAGGTGGATGTGAATGTCCACCCCACCAAGCGGGAAATAAAATTTCTTATGCCCCAACCGGTTTACCGGCTTCTGGGCCGCGCTGTTGAGACGCTGCTCGCAGATGCCCAGACGGATGCTATCGCCTACGCCCGGTCGGGGCCGGTGAGTTTTGTAGGTGGTTTCGGCTCCCCCAAAGCATCTGAGTCAACCGCCGCCGGACCGGAGGCCTCTGAACCCGTCACCGGGAAAAGGTCTATAGGTAAGGTTGTGTATGGAAAAACAGATTCCCACGAGCCGAAAGCCCAGCAAGTTGCACAAGGAGAGATAAAATGGTCTGGGGTTGTGCCGGTGAAATCCTCAGCCCCTGCTTCATCGTTGGGTGTTACTGTGGAGAGGGGATCCCCGAAGATCGACAGCAATGAAAATGCATCGGATGTTTCACAAACTTCCCAAGCGCTTGAGCCAACTGAAGAAGTCGTGTTCCCGGAGCCTGAGGGTCAGTTGCCCGAAGCCAAAGGGCAAGATTTATCGGCCACCCGGATTGTGGGGCAGGTACTGGGAACATATATTGTATTAGAAAGAGAAGGAC
>JAKSBB010001278.1 GCA_022361315.1 Desulfobacterales bacterium | reverse complement strand
TTTGGTAACCCATCTGCTGAGCCGGTGTTTGAGCATCTCTGATTCATCGCGTTTCAATGCAACCGCATCGTACATATATCTGCCCCTTGGTTTATCTACTCTGCCATATTTACCTTTTTTTACTTTCACATGACTGAATATATGCAGAATGGAGACCACTAAAAAAACATAGTTATACCGGCACGTTGACAAAAGAGTCAGACCCCTAATATGCAATTTTTTCCATTTAAGAAGAAAACCGGCATATTTTTTCCTAGAACTTTGGTCTTAGATCCAACCTTAGGCGGTTCTGCACGTCAGTCTGTTGACATAGATTCCCATGAAGGAAAATGAAAACCAATTTGCATTTTCCTTTTTCCATGTAATAATGATTCAACGTTGCACAATGACTGAGGAATCGATTAAATACCGCTTAAAGAAGTCAAAAGGAGGCGAAGGGAAGTAGTTTTCCTGAGCACGGACAATCACTATGGTTTATTATATCGATGTACATACCACAGACAAAAAAACCATTGACGAATTAATCGCCTCCCTTGAACCCTGCAAAGGGGTTTGTCTCTTTATTGACATCGCCAACTCCAGCCAGATCAAATATGAGAAAGGCTATAAAGAATGGATATTGCTATTGAAGAATACCTTCGGCGTATTGCAGCTTCAGCCGAAGTTAAAAAACAACATCGTTAAATTTATCGGGGATGCCATCATGGTCTTCATCCCCGAAGAACAAATATTCAGCCATACTGAATCCATCGTCAACTACAGCACGCTTCTGGAAGAAGTATATGCAACCATAGATATGCTTCAGATGCTTCATGCCAGAGGACTTTATATGAAGTGTAAGGTATCGCTGCACCATTGTGATCAAGCCTACAACATCACTTTCTTTAAAAACAGAAATGATTATTACGGGATAGACATCGACCTGGCGGCTCGTCTTCTGCAGAAAGGCAAAGAAAACTATATCGTTCTCAGTGAAGTGTTTTATAAAAAAGTGCTCCGGGATCTTGAAGCGGGTAACCAACCTTCCGATACCAGGTGCCTGAAGAACATTTCACCGATTTATGTGGAAGATTTCAAAGGGATCCCCCATTCAACGGAGTTTCGCCTTATCCAAACCTTCAGCGATTCATTCGAAAAATAACTGCCCGCGATAAGCCAAAATCTGGATCACAGCAGTTGCTCCGAAACTTGCTTTAATACGTATTTTAACATATCATATGCAAATTTATATCAATTAACAAATCTGATCCGGAACCCTAAATTTCGTCCCGGTGAAATTCATAAGGAAGGCAATGCCATGCTGATACAGGGGGCCCATTGACGATACTGACTTCCATGGATGTACGCTCTTTACTGATTGCACTGGCCGTTGTTTCAATCACCTTATCGCTTTGCCTGTTTCACTTTATGGCATCAAGAAAAACCTACCCCGGTTTTTCAAAATGGCCCCTGGCCTTTATCTGGCTCAGCGTCGGCGTACTTTTTATAAGCATGCAGGGTATTCTCCCCATGGTGATTGCCGTGGGATTGGGCAATTCACTTGTCTTTTTCGGTGCCTACCTGTTTTACAGCGGGTTTGTCATTTTTTCCGGGCGCCCCACAGTCAAGCCTCCCCACTTGATCGGCTTCGGTATCTTCATCACGTGTTATCTGCTCTTTCTCTTGATCATTCCAAGCCTGCCCATGCGGATCTGTCTGGTATCCATGGTCTTAGCCACCTATTCAGGCCTCAGCCTTCTGGTACTTATCAGGCATATTCATCCCACACTTGAGCGCCCGAACTGGATTTTGGCCACAGCCCTGGGAACAGGATGCATCTATTTCACCTCCAGGGTGGCATTTTATCTGGTCGCCCTTCCGGAAACAGACAGCATATTGACCAGTAGTACCCTGGAATTGGTGCTACTCCCCCTGA
>JAKSBB010000110.1 GCA_022361315.1 Desulfobacterales bacterium | reverse complement strand
TTTCGGCCCCTTACCGCCTGGTCCACGATGATGTTGAAGGACTGCCGGTCCGCCTCGTTTTCACAGTCCAGCAGGGCCAGCTCGGCATTGCCCAGGATGCCCCCCAGGATATTGTTGAAATCATGGGCCAGCTTGCCGGCCACCTGCCCCACCAGGGCCATTTTTTTATGTTCGGCGGCCATGGCCAGGGCCTCCTGTGCGGTTTTCCGGGAGGTGATATCCCGGCCCACACCGATGATCTCCACCACCTGCCCCCGGTCGTCCAGCAGGGCGGTGTCGGACCAGGCGATCCACACCCAGCCCTTTTCCGTCATGGCCCGCTGTTCAATATAACAGGTATGGGGCGGGGAAAAGAGTTTCTTCATCTCCTGCCGGGTGGATTCCTGGTCGTCGGGATGGACCAGGGGCATGAAATTGTTCCCCAGCAGATCCTCTTCCCGTTTGCCGAACATCTCACAGTAGGAGGGGCTGACGAAAAGCAGCCGTCCTGCGGTGTTCACCTTCACCACCATATCGGTCTGGTTTTCAATCAGCAGGCGGTACTGGCTCTCGGATGTTTTGAGTTTTTCGATGAGGCGGTCCCGGTCATCCAGGGTTTTTTCATACTCCGTCACCAGCTCTCTGGTGAAGAGGTTCAGAATCGCGGTGGTGATCCGTTTCAGCAGCCCGGGTTTATGCCAGTCCACCCGGAACTCGCAAACGGGATCTCCGTCCACCACACAACGGGTTTCCCTGGCACGGATATTCCTGGCGCCGGCCACCCGGCCCACCCCTTCATAGATGCCCAGGTTCCAGTTACAGACCTCCCTGGTCACCTTTACCCCGGGCCGGTACTTGAGAGAAAAGGTGGCCCCCCGGCGGTCCATCCGGGACAGGGTCACCGTCTTGGTCCGGTTGAACCTGGCGTTCACCCGGGTCACCTTCCGGGCCAGGGCCCTTGGCCCCAGGATCCGGCAGAAAAACAGATCCCGGTGGGAAAGGTTGGAGAGAATGGCTTCCCGCCCGGCTTCGTGCTCCGGTTCCAGCCCGGGTACAATCTCTTTGATCCCCGCAAGCAGTGCCAGGGACAGATCATTGCAGATCCAGTAGGATTCATCGTTCAGATGATCCATGGTCACCGGCTCAAACCGCCCGGGGGTGTGCTTGTTTTCAATGAGATAATCGTTGCCGGCCAGGGCGTTGTCCACCAGGGTGGTAAGGGCAGCCTTACCGAACTTACTCTCAATATATTTAAACAGCCCCTTGAAGTTGAGGCAGCTTATATCTTTGTCCATAATAATCGTCGGGATTTCTTTTAATTCAGGCCGTTACTATGCCATGTTTTTACATCCTTTGCTACGATATTTTTCCGGGGCTCCCCCCGAACCCCTTCCGAATAATCCCCAAAGAACCCATTGACAATCCATCCAAAAAGACTAAAATACACCAGCGCTTTAAAGCCAAACCTGCCGTGAGGCAGGGACGGAAAGCCACGGGTCTTGGAATTACGTTCTGAAGACAGCCGGGCTGCAGGCAAATCATCTTTGATTTTCTGTCAGCACCGATGCTTTCTTCCGGCACCCGTTACAGCAGTAATTTTTTTAGGGGTCACATTTACGCCAATGGCAGATTATGCATACGGGAGTCGGCATGCCCGGGGAGAGGAGCACATGGGATTTGAGATCAAACCGCATGATGAATATCTCGAAGTTGTCTTTGACGGTTTTTTGGAAAAGAAGACGGTATTGTCTTCGCTGAACCAGTTGCTCAACCATCCGGAATACTACAGCAAACATTCCCTCTGGAACATGACCGGCAGCCGCCTGGGATTCTCCATCTCTGATTTCAAGGAGATCATCGGGGTGATGCGGCTGTTCAGCCCAAAGGAAAAAGAGTTTTCCAACCGCTCCGTCCTCCTGGTGTCCGGGCACATGAACCGGTCCATGGCCGGGCTGTTCATCGATATGGCCGGCGCCCTGCCCTTTGAGTTCAGTATCGCTGCCGAAGAGAGGGAGGCGCGGGCACTGCTCACCCAATAACGCCAATTAGATAAAACATAAAAAAACGCCCCGGCAATACGTGGTTCGTGCTGCCGGGGCGTTTCATCTTTTTAGCTCTTAATGACGTTCTTATCTGCCTGTAACCGCTTATTGTCCGGGTTTACCGTATGCATCTCCGTCCCCGTCCGGGCTCTGTTCCCGCAGTTCCATGGGCAGGACCACGTTGAGGAAGATGGCGGTCAGGCCGCCGGTGGTGATGGCGGATCCGAAGATCTGCT
>JAKSBB010001281.1 GCA_022361315.1 Desulfobacterales bacterium | reverse complement strand
CTCTTCATCGACTGCCCCACCCGGGACCGGGATACGGCCATCGTGGTGGCCCAGGCCGGACCGTCCAACGGAAAGTCCATGTACCGGGGAAGTGTGGTGGGCGAGTTTGCCCACCGGAAAAACGAACCGGCAGCCCTGCGAACCTTGGATGTCGGAATGAGCACCATGGATCTCACTGCCCGGACCCAGGAGAATAAAGATGTCCGCCAGAACGTCTCTCCCATCAAAAATGACAGCGGAGAGGTAATTGCCTGTCTCATCGCAGAAACCGATGTGACCGCGGACCAGAAGAACAAGCGCAAGGTTTCCATGTTGTCCCGGACCACCGAAGAGCTGGCCAATGCCCTGGTGTCCACAAGAACCACCGAGGACGGGTCTATTCCCGACCACCTCACCGACGGCATACTCATTTTCAACCCCCAGGGCACGGCGGTATTTGCCAATCCCGTGGCCCGGGAAATTTACAGAAAACTGGGGTATATGAACCCCCTGGAAGGTATGGCCTTTTCAAACCTGGCCCTGGAAGATATGGAGTTCGAAGATATATTAGGGAAAAAGCAGATGTCCTCCAGGGGAGTCAAGTTCGGTAACCGCGTCCTCAACCTGAAGTATGCGATGATGACGGGGGATGATGAATCGGCTTCCGGCGCGGTCATGCTCATCAACGATGAGACCGATGTCAAGGCGACGGAAAAGGAACTCATCCTTAAATCCGTGGCCATCAAGGAGATTCACCACCGGGTGAAGAACAACCTTCAGACCATCGCGAGCCTCCTGCGGCTCCAGTCCCGGCGGATCGACAATGAAAGTGCCAAAAAGGCATTCAGTGAAAGCATCAGCAGGGTCTTAAGCATCGCAGCCACCCACGAGATTCTGGCCCAGAACGGGGTGGATGACGTGAACCTTACCGTCATGCTCAAACGGATTATGCATTCGGTAATCGGTCACAGCCTGGAGACGGACCGGGGCATCCGCATCAGCATCGGCGGTGATCCCATTAAAACCAATTCCGACGTGGCCACCTCCATCGCCCTGGTGGTCAACGAACTTATCCAGAATTGTGTCAAATACGCCTTTGTGGGACGTGAAAGCGGACACATCCGGGTGGAAATTCACCGGGGGGAAACCTACTCCAACATCGCCATTATCGATGACGGTGTGGGGTTTGACGTAAACCAGGATACGGATGCCGGCTCTTTAGGGCGCCGCATCGTTCAGCAGCTGGTGGCGGATAAACTGGGCGGGAACTTAACTGTGGAATCCGGAGAGAACGGCACCAAGGTGGCCTTTGACTTTTTCCATGACCAGAATATGGCGATGCCCACGTAACAGAATTCAAACTTCCGGGTGCGAACTTGAGCTTTAGATAACATCCGGGACAGACACAATTTGTAATTTATGCCTGCACAACGGGGTGTAGGAGAGTAAAAAGGCAGTGGAGCCTTGGACACGGGAGAGGTAGTCTCTTTCCGGATCCAGGGCTTTTTTTATGGGCGGAAACCTTCCGCCGGCCCCTGCCAAAGGGGAACACAGCCTGACAAGGATCAGGTTCGGGAGCATTAGAAATGAAAGAAACCATACTCAGCGTCGGCATCGATATCGGTACCTCCACCACCCAGCTGGTGTTCAGTGAGATCCGTATCGAGAACATGGCCTCCATGGTTTCCATCCCCAGACTGAAGATCATGGACAAGCAGGTGGTCCATGAAAGTGAGATTTACACCACACCCCTGGTCTCCGCCCGGGAAATCGACGGACGCGGGGTGCGGGAGATCGTGGAAAAAGAATACGCCCGGGCCGGCATCAAACCTGATCAGGTGGGTACCGGTGCCGTGATCATCACCGGGGAGACCGCCCGGAAATCCAACGCCGCCCAGGTGCTGTCCACCCTCTCCGGTCTTGCCGGTGAATTCGTGGTGGCAACGGCGGGTCCTTCCCTTGAAGGCATCATTGCCGGCAAGGGCGCCAACGCCCATGCCGAATCCAAGGACAGGGGCGCGG
>JAKSBB010000230.1 GCA_022361315.1 Desulfobacterales bacterium | reverse complement strand
CTGGGAACCAGTTACACCAGCCTGTTTAAAAAGGAAAAGACCCTCCTTGAAAGCCTGGAGGATATGAACGACAAGCTCTCCCTGATCAACCGGAAAATCGGGGCCAGGCAACAGCCCGGCCCAAAAAAGAGAAAGGTCATCGAAGTTATATTCGATTCGGAAAAGGACCAGCAGATTGACTGCCGGGTGTCCTATATCACCCGGAATGCCGGATGGACGCCTGTTTATAAGACGGATGTGCCGGCGGATCTTTCCGGGCTGAACCTGACCATGTTCGGCATCGTCTCCCAGAAAACCGGCGAGGACTGGGACGGGGTAACGCTCTCCCTTTCCAACGCCGCCCCCATGGACAGCACGGAACTTCCCAAGGCCGCCACCTGGAAAGTGGATACCCCGGTCTATCCAGTCAGGGCAGTTGACGCGGCTACGATTGGGATGGCCGCGGGTGGCGCCGAGCCTGTCGCTGTTGAGGATTTTGAACTGAGCGAAGATGCACCGGTTGCTGCGGCACAACCGGCGGAATTTCGCCAGGCCAGTGAAAAAAAACTGCCCATGGCCTTTGAATATGGTTTTGACAAGGGCATCGACCTGCCTTCCGGTGAAGATGACGCCTATCTTCCCCTCTTCACCAAAACCATTGACGGTACATTCTTTGTTCACGCCGTACCGGATACGGATACCTCTGCCTACCTGGTCTGCCGGACCGCTCCGGACCAGGCGTTGCTTGCCAGCCGCATGAACATCCACTTTGACGGTCGATTTGTGGGCGCCACGACCCTGGCCGAGCAGCAGGCCGGCACCGACCTTTTAATAAACCTCGGTCCGGACCGGGGTGTTGCCGTCCGGAAGGAAAAAACCTCTGATAAAACCGCCGAGACCTTTTTCGGCAAGGTGGACCGCGCCACAGTGGCCCGGCAATTGTCCTACGTCATTGTGATTGAAAACACCAAAGACACGGACACCCTGGTGCATATCGAGGATGCCCTCCCCGTATCCGGCACCGACCGAATCCAGATCAAGGGGCTGACCCTGTCTCCCAAACCCAGGGTTGAGGATGTGGATGACAGGGAAGGTGTCGTGCGATGGGAACTGCTCATCGGTGCCGGACAAACGAAAAAAATCCATATTGAATTCGGGATCAAGTATCCCAAAGAAATGAGGCCTTTTGGCTTATAAATAATGAGGTACACCCCATGCCCGTCACCATCAGAGATGCCAATCCAAACGACATTGACCATATGCTGCCCCTGCTGGAACAATTATTTTCCATAGAAGCCGACTTTACCTTTGATCCCGAAGTCCAGCGCAGGGGCCTGGCCCTGATGCTGGAGGGGTGTGGTAAACACAGGGCAGTCAAGGTGGCCGTTGCGGAAGACGGCAGGCTTGTGGGCATGTGCACAGCCCAGACCCGTGTATCCACGGCCCAGGGCAGGGTATCCGCCGTTGTGGAAGACCTGGTGGTGGACCGGAACTTCCGGGGGCAGAAGATCGGGCAGGCGCTGATGGCCGCCATTCATGATTGGGCGAAACGCCGGGGCATCACCGGGCTGTCTTTGCTGGCGGACAAACATAATACACCCGGGATGGCCTTTTACCGGTCACAGGGATGGGAAAGTACCGACCTGGTCTGCCTGACAAAACAGATGTAAACGCCGTTGGAAACCCAGGAAAGGGCCGGTTACCCTGCCTGTGGTTTCCAATTTTACAAAATGGTCATTTCCATTTTTGCCACTCTATACTCCCCGTCCCACAAGCTTTACAGCTGATTTTCATCTCTTTTTTATCCCGTTTGGAATTTTTGTTACTTTTATTTCATCCTGCTCGTGTGCAGAAATTTTTGCTTTTAAATATTTAATATCAATTTTGTAACTATATAATTACATATTTGGATCAAATCTCTTTCTATTCCTTCTTTCTGCACAGCCACAAAACGGACGCAAACAGGACGCACCTGTTTTTTAGTTAATAATAAAAACAACTTAAAAACTTTCATTCATTTTATCACTCAATTGGTCCACCCGTTGCAACTTAAGGGGCCAAGGCGAACCGGCAGTTCCCTGACACCAGAAGCAGTTAAACTATTTGAGGATGAAAAAATGAGAAAGATAGCTATCTACGGAAAAGGCGGTATCGGCAAATCCACCACAACCCAGAACACAGTTGCAGGGCTTGTGGAAGCAGGTAAAAAAATCATGGTCGTTGGCTGCGACCCCAAGGCAGACTCCACCCGCCTCCTGCTCAACGGCCTGGCCCAGAAAACCGTCCTGGACACCCTGAGGGATGAAGGGGAAGACGTACTGCTGGAAGATGTCAGAAAAATGGGATACGGCGGCACCCTCTGCACCGAATCCGGCGGACCGGAACCCGGCGTCGGCTGCGCCGGCCGCGGCATCATTACCTCCGTCAACCTGCTGGAACAGCTCGGAGCCTATTCAGAAGATCAGAACCTGGACTATGTATTTTATGATGTGCTGGGTGATGTTGTCTGCGGCGGCTTCGCCATGCCCATCCGTGAAGGCAAGGCCCAGGAAATCTACATCGTTGTTTCCGGTGAAATGATGGCCATGTATGCAGCCAATAACATCTGTAAGGGTATCGTGAAATTCGCTCAGTCCGGCGGGGTCCGTCTGGGCGGCCTGATCT
>JAKSBB010000996.1 GCA_022361315.1 Desulfobacterales bacterium | reverse complement strand
GCGGCGAAGCAAACCTAAGAAAAAGCCCCTTCCTGTTCAACTACTCCGAAGCCATCAGCCCGTTGCTCTACCCCGAAAATGTCATGGACAAGCTTGTATTTTGTGCTGAGAAGGAGATCCCCATCTGCCTGCCTTCGGGCTGCAACGCCGGGGGCGGCGGACCGGTTACCCTGGCCGGGGCCATGGCCCAGGGCATCGCAGAGAACCTCATCGGCCTTGTAATCCACCAGTTGGCTAACAAGGGTGCCCCTTTCCTCTTCGCCCCCAATGTCTCCGTACTGGATATGAAACATACCGTGGTATCCTACGGAGCCACGGAATGGAGCCTGACCCAGGCGGCCTTCGCCGACATGCGGGACCAGCTTTACAATATCCCCATCTGGTCCTTTGCCGGTTCCACGGATTCAAAAGAGATCGACGCCCAGGCCGGTGCCGAAGCCATGCTCTCCATCATTACCTCACTGCTTTCGCGGTGTAACGTCATCCACGATGTTGGGTATATGGAGTCCGGCCACACCTCAAGCCTTGAGCTTTTGACCATGTCCGATGAACTCATTGCCATGGCCAAATACTTCGGCCGCGGCATTCCCATTGATCAGCAGACACTGGCCCTGGATGTCATCGACCGGATCGCAAAGGCGGACAACAATGCAATTTTCCTGAGTGATCCCCACACTTTTGCCCATTTCCGCCAGGCCCATTTTCTGCCGGAACTCATGGACCGGGCACGATATGAAACCTGGGAGAAGGAAGGCACCCGGGACCTGTTCGACCGCTGCAATGAAAAGGCAAAGACGCTGCTTGCCACCCACGAGGTGGTGAAACCCAAGGCAACGGAAGCAGCCTGACCGCTGCTACCCCGCCGTTTCACCCGGTTTGGGGGCGACATAGGTCATGGCCGTTCCCACCAGGTTCACCGCCACCGGCATGAGAAAGTCGGGCCATACCAGGGGATTGCCCGTTTTATCCGGAAGCCCGGGTACCAGGATCAGGTGCCCCAATGGGTATTTCTTCAGATTTCCAAGACGGGCATCCCGGCTTGATCCGGCAAACCCCTCCTGGGTGATGACCACGGTTCTGGCATAACGGCTGCCGAAGGTGGCCAGTTCATCCAGGGCAGAATCAAACTGAGGCGCACTGGTGGCATCAATGGTCACCAGGCAGTCCTGTTTCCGGTCGTAGAGGGGATTGAGCACCGGCAGATACCATTGGTCGTCGATGAGAAAGGGCAGGACAGCCTCAGCCCGGCGGGGCATGGCGGGTTCCTTCAAAAACGCATCCACCGTGGCACCACCAAGATAACGCCTCTCCCAGGACCGGATATCCGCCTCGGTATACCGGGCCAGCATGATCTCCCGGGATTCAAGCCTTACAAATTTTTCAGGTACCCTGGGATCAACAAGCACCAGGTGATGATAGGCGGATACCCCGAAAGGTTCGCATTCCACACCGGCGGGTGCCCTGCCATCCGCCGCCGTCTGCCAGGAGGTGCAGTTTCCCCGGAAGCCGGAAACAAACAGCTGCTTTTCATACCCCTGGTTTTCCGTGACAGCCCGTGAGACCTGTTCCAGCAGGTCGCGGCTGCCCAGCATTTGATCCAGCATGGGTGCCATCAACCTGAAATGGGTCACCAGGCGTTCCGAGCGTTCGGGATAAACAACGGCCATGGCCCGGCAGAAGAAAAGGGTCAACGCCACATACAGGTGCTCATGGGGACATGCGGTTATCCGGTCCGTGAGAAAACAGGCGCCGCAGGATTCGGCAAAGGCGTCGTACCCGCGGGTTAAACTTCCCGGGCCGATCCAGAGCAGGTGCTCCCCGGCATTCCCGGCGATGACGGACAGCCGGTCCTCGGCTGTGGCCTCAGATGCCACTGTGACCACCAGGCTGTCTTCGGTGCTGGCCCCCCGGAGTTTCTGGGGAAACTCCAGCTGGAGGGGAATATCCAGCAGTGGCTCCCACAGCCGGATAAAATTCCGGCAGGCCGCCTCTGCCTGGCGGTCCATGGGAACGAAAATCATCACCCCGTCCTCGGCCAGATGTTCGAATATCAGCCTTGCAAGCCGGTTGAAATCCGCCTGCCCTCCGGATTCAAACAGCGAGGCAGAGGGATCCGGACGGTTGAGAATCTGCCCGAGACGGACCAGGTCCCGGTAATACCCCGCAGCGGAAGGTGATGATGCCTCTTGAATCCAGATCCCGTCCCCGGTCTCCGCCGGGTCCGGCAGGACAAGAACGGCTTCCGCCTCCTCAAGTTCATCCAGAATATCCGCCGCGGTTCTGTCCCCGCCCCCTTTTGTACGGCCTGCGGTGACGGACTTGGCCATGTTCCGCGGCATTTCCCCGGCCATCCGCCCGTGAGCAAGGCCGTAGTAAAAGCCGAACAGGAACATGAAGGTCAGGTCCACAAAGGGTTGAAAGTAGTCGGGCAGATCCGGAATGAAGACCGCATTGTCCGCCAGTTTCTCTATTTCCCCCTGCTCCCGGTTATAGGCGCAGGCCGCCACAAAGGGCCGTTTGGCCGCCTTGAGGGTATTCATAACCCCCATGGCTTCATCCAACCGCTTCCTGTTGGTGGCGTTGATCAGGATAAGTTCATCCCCCCCCATGGACGTGTCCATGAACTCTTCCAGTTCGGAATAGTCCAGGGCATTGCCCATGGATGTCCAGGCGTTGACCTCCAGGTTCAGCACGCCGGTTTTGGCCGTGCCGATATCGTGGAAGGCATCCATAATATAATGACGCCGGGTATTCTGATAGGCCAGGGCTGTGTCCCGGCAGAAGGTATCCACCGCCTCGTCAGAGAGCAGGGCTGCCAGTTTATCGGGAATCTGGCGCATTTCACCGATCAATTCCACGGCAGAGCCGTCCGCCTCCCGGTCTCCCCCGGCAAGCCAGATGCAGAACAGGTCCAGTGTCATGAGCATACATACCGCACTTTTCAGGGGGGCCACCGTCACCTCTTCACCGCTGTACACCGGAATGACACCGACGCTTTTGCGCACCACCAGGGCCAGGTCGGAGAAGGGTTTCTCCGTAACCCCCACCATAAGGACGTTGAGTTTCAGCATCCGTGCCGCCGCATCGATCATATCCGAGGTGGTCCCGGACCAGGACATCATGATCACCAGATCCCTGTCCGGGTTGATGAATGTCTTACTGACTTCAAGGGGGGTGGCCGCCACGATATTCACACCGGAAAAGAACTGCTCCATGGTCTTTTCCACAATCTCGGCCAGGGTGAAGGTAAAGCCGGTGCTCACCAGAATAATCCGGTTCAGATCCGCCAGGTTGCTGCCGAATCTGCGCTCAATCATCCGGCGGCGGATGG
>JAKSBB010000188.1 GCA_022361315.1 Desulfobacterales bacterium | reverse complement strand
GCCACAAAGGGCCCGTCTTTCAGCCGGGAGTTGGAATGCATGGCTTTGGCGGCCAGCCCCTTGCCCGATCCCGTTTCTCCGGTAAGCAATACGGTGGCATCGGAATCACGGATATCCCTGATCAGGGAAAAGACCTCCTGCATGGCCCCGGACTGCCCGATCATGCTTTCGAACCGGCTCTGTTCCTCAAAGGTTTCCCGCAGGTAGGTATTTTCCCGCTTCCTGGCCCGGTGGTCCATGAGCTTTTTGATCAGCACGCCCAGTTCATCCGGGTCAAAGGGTTTCAACAGATAATCAAAAGCATGGGACTTCATGGCCTGAACAGCAGAGGGCACCGAACCGAAGGCGGTGATCATGATGACATCGATATCCGGATATTCTTCCTTGACGTGGGCCAGCACATCCATGCCGGACATCCCGTCCATCTGGATATCCAGAAGAATCACATCAAAACTCGTGGTCTTCAGGGCCTCAACGGCCAGTTCTCCGCTCTCCAGGGTTTCCACCCGGTATCCGTCCCGGCGCAGCCAGCCGGCCAGGGACTCCCGGATGACCAGTTCGTCGTCCACCACAAGAATCCTGGGTGCTTCCATTCTCCCTCCCTTATTATTTGGTACACACCTAATTTATAGGGAGCTGCTGCGACCGGGCGACCGGTCTTTCCCTATTTTTATCTGATTTCCACCAGCCGCTCCCGGTCATGCCGGCGCCGGGGTGTCTGCTCCCCTGCCCTGTATCCAAGTGCCACCAGCACCGCCACTTCAAATTCTTCGGTATCGATGTCCAACACCGCTTCCACCCGTTCTTTTTCAAAGCCCTCCATGGGACAGGTATCTATCCCCAGGGACGCTGCTGCAGTCATGATATTGGCCAGCCCGATATAGCACTGCTTGGCGCACCAGGCGTAGGTGGACATCCTGGGATAGACTTCGGTTTCCAGGTACCGTCCATACCGCTCCACATAGGCTTTGGTGGCATCTTCGGGCAATTCCCGCCGGAGAAAATTCTGGAGGACATACTCATTTTCCGGGGTAATCAACCCGGGACGTGCCAGGATGACAATGACATGGCTGCTGTCCGTTACCTGGGCCTGGTCCCAGCAGGCAGGTCTCAATTTTTCTCTGATATCACGGGATGCCAGAACAAGAAACTTCCAGGCTTCCATCCCGAATGAGGTGGGGGAGAGGCAGGCCGCTTCAAGAATGGTATCCAGGTCGGTATCGGAAATCTTTTTTTCAGTATCAAATTTTTTACAGGCGTGGCGGAACTTCAGGGCTTCTACAACAGGGTTCATCATCATATCCTTAAACGAATTCGGATAATTTCATATCCGCTGGGTTATAAGTCACTTCAATTTCCGGTCTAATTCATAGTCCGGAAGGCTTGGCACCAGGCATCTGAGATGGCGTCAGCCGTGGAAAATGGAAAGGGTCGGCAACCGGATACAAGTATAGTCAAAAATGCCGGAGACCTCAACCCGGACCATAAGAAATCAATTCCGAAAAGAGGAACGGACAACGGCATTCAGCCCGAAAAGGTGCCGAATGCCTTATACAGGGATTCAGCCCTTTCAAGCCGCTCGGAGATATCTGTATCGGCAAACCCGAGCACGGCAATGTTCAAGGACTCCAGAACGGCCAGGATACTGGTGGAAGAAGTGAAAACGGAAACCCCCTCCGTATTCACCACCAACTGGTGATCAGCCAGATCCGATGCAGGGTTCAACTCGCTGTCCGTGAGCAAGATCACCTTCCCCCCACAACTGCGGAAGTAGGAGATCAAGCGGGCAGCATCGGTCCCGTAGGGGTGCCGGAAAACCACAAACAACACATCATCCGCCGTCACATCAAGCAGCGGATCCGGCTCTGCCGAGCACCCCGCAGGCACCAGCATGATGTCCGCCAATACCCGCCGAATCATATTGTAAAACATATAGGCCAGTGCATGGGAGCTACGCTGGCCGAAAATGTAGAGGCGTCCACGGACATCTGCAATGGCACGGGCAATTTCCGTGAATACGGCTCTGTCCATCCGGCTGTAGGTGGTCTCAAGATTCTTGATGGTATTTGAGAAATTCTGGGCGAGAATATCCTCTTGAGAATCCTGGAGCAATTTTTTTTTCAAAGAGTACCGGATATGCAGGGTGTCGTGGGTGAGATTCATTTCATCCCGCAGGGCCCTGTTGAACTCTGCGAATCTGGCAAACCCGAGTTTATTGATAAATCGTAGAACAGTCGGCTTGGACACGTCCGCCTTTCTGCCGATGGAGGACAGATTTTCAAATACGAGATCATCATAATTCCGGGCAAAAAAATCAGCGATCTTTTTCTCTTTAGGCGTCAGTTTATCCAGGGCCTGGATCCGTTTTATAAATTGCTTACTGCTCATGGGTATCCTGAAAATCGGGTATTCTGAAAGCAATGGTACGTTTGTTTCTTTATTACCTATTTTGAAACAAGGGGTTTGTCAATTACTTTTGGCAGCGGTTTCTCCGGGTTGCAGCCAAACAGATTTTCGCCTTTTATTTCAGCTCATTAAATAATTCAATTAATTCTCTTGCTTTTTGAAATCAAACCTCATATAAGATTTTTGTAACAATTAGTACAAATCATAAATTATGTAACGAACAAAACACGCCGAGGAGTGATCGGTAACGGAGAATTGCCATGAACGGGGAGACGCCAGTGCTCATTGCTGAGGATATTCACAAACGTTTTGGTGAAAACGAGGTGCTCAAGGGAATCTCCATGACTGCAGGTGCGAGTCAGGTGATTTCCATCATCGGCAGTTCCGGTTCCGGCAAAAGCACCTTTCTGCGCTGCCTTAATTTCCTGGAGGTTCCAGATACCGGCCGCATCATTGTAGGCGGAGATGAAGTCAGAATCAAAACCCGGGGAAACAATACCCCTGTCGTGGCGGACCGTCGGCAGGTGGAACAACTGAGGACAAAACTCGGCATGGTCTTTCAGGGATTCAACCTCTGGAGTCATATGACGGTGCTGGACAATGTGATGGAGGGTCCGTTGCATGTTCTCAAAGCGGATAAGGCAGATGTCCGGGACCGGGCCTTAGGCCTGCTGGAAAAGGTGGGCATCGCGGACAAACTCGCCGCCTACCCGTCGGAACTGTCCGGCGGTCAACAACAGCGTGTGGCCATTGCCAGGGCCCTGTGTATGGAACCGGAAGTCCTGCTGTTTGACGAGCCCACCTCAGCCCTGGACCCGGAACTTGTGGGAGAGGTTCTCAAAGTGATGCACACCCTGGCAGCTGAAGGCCGCACCATGATCGTTGTCACCCATGAAATGGGATTTGCCAGGGAGGTATCCGACACGGTTCTATTTCTCCACGACGGCAAAATTGAAGAGCAGAATACCCCGGATGAATTGTTTGGAAATCCCCGGACCAACCGGTGCCGGGAGTTTTTATCCATGATTTTATAAATTAACCCCTAAGGAGGCCCCATGAAACAGACAATCACAACACTTTTATTATTGCTTGCCCTGATGACCGGGATGGCCCAGGCCGGTCCTTACCAGAAAATCACCATTGCCACGGAAGGTGCCTTTGCCCCCTGGAACTTTACGGGGTCGGACGGAAAACTGGGCGGGTTCGAAGTGGACCTGGCAGCGGAACTGTGCAAACGGATGGGAATTGAATATACACTGGTCCCCCAGGCCTGGGACGGCATCATTCCCTCCCTGAATGCGGGCAAATATGATGCGATCATGGCGGCCATGTCCATTACCGAAAAACGCCAGAAGGTGGTGGATTTCTCCAGATATTACGCGGCCACCCCCTCTGTATTCATTGTTCTTAAAGACAGCGGCCTTGCCGGGTTCACCACCGGTGTCACAGACATGACCCTGGATGAACTGAGTGCTGATGAAAAAGCGGCCATGGCTGACCTGGCCAAGGCCTTTAAAGGTAAGACCATCGGTGTACAGGCCGCAACCATCCAGGAAAAATTCCTGAATCAATACCTGGGGAAAGACCTGGAAATCCGATCCTATGATACCCAGGAAAACCTGGAGATGGATCTGGATGCCGGTAGAATCGATGCCGCCCTGGGCGCCATGAGCTACTGGGTTCCCAAACTGAAGTCCGATCAGGGCAACGCCTTTAAAATGGTGGGACCTGGCATGACCAAGGGCCCCTTCGGCAAAGGCGTGGGGGTTGCTGTCAGGAAAGCGGATCCCGAACTTGCGGCCATGTTCTCCAAAGCCATTGATGAGGCCCTGGCCGATGGTACCATCAGCCGCCTGGCAGTGAAATGGTTCACCTTTGACGCCTCTGCAAAAGAGTAGAAGGACCTGCAACGAAGCCGCCCCGGTCTGACCATCCGGATCGGGTGACCCTATCATTGGGAACGGGGCGGCAATTCCCCCCTTTGGAGACAGGCAGCTATGGATTTTACATTACTGGAATGGGGCGCCGGCGGCTGGGGCGACGAGATGCTAAGGGCGGCATTCATAACATTTGCCGTGTCCCTGGCCGCCTTCGGACTCGGCATCCTTCTGGGAATCGGCGGGGCAGCCCTGAAACTGTCCAGATATATAATCCTCAGGTTTATCGCCGATATATACACCACCATCGTCAGAGGGATTCCCGAACTCCTCATCATTTATCTGGTCTTTTTCGGTGGAGGGATCCTCCTGTCAAAAATCAATGGTCTTCTGTTCGGCACCCAGGGATTTGTGAACCTCCCCTTGTTTGTTACGGGTATGATCTGCATCGGCTTCAGTTCCGGGGCGTATAGTGCTGAGGTCATCCGGGGTGCCGTGCTGGCTGTCCCGAAAGGGCAAATTGAAGCCGCAAAGGCCGTCGGTATGGGACCGTTCATCCTGTTTATCCGTATCCTGGTTCCCCAGGTTACCCGCCTGGCATTGCCCGGAATGGGAAATATCTGGCAATTGACCCTGAAACACACCGCGCTGATTTCCGTCATCGGTCTGGTTGAAATCATGCGGCAGTCAGCCGTGGCAGCCGGCTCTACCCGGGAGCCCTTTACCTTCTATACAGTGGCCGGTCTGCTCTACCTGGCATTGACCGCTGTTTCGGGCCGGGCCTTTGCCAGGGCTGAGCACTGGGCAGCCAAGGGGGTGAGACAATGAATGTTGAGGTGATGAGAGAAGCTTTGCCCAGACTGATCCAGGGCATTCCGGAGACCCTTATTCTGGTATCGGTATCCCTGGGCATCGGTTTTATTCTTGCCGTCTTATTTGCCCAGATGCGGCTGGCAAAATCCCCCTGGATGTCCTGGCCGGCCAGGGCCTATATCTACATTTTCAGAAGTACCCCGCTATTGGTTCAGATCTATCTGATCTACTACGGTTCCGGCCAGTTCAGGCACTTTCTCCAGGATGCCGGTCTCTGGATCTTTTTCCGGGAAGCCTGGTGCTGTGCCATCAGCGCCCTGGCACTCAACACCGGTGCGTATACCGCTGAAATTATCCGCGGGGGCATTCAGTCCGTATCATCCGGTGAAATTGAAGCCGGACGTGCATTGGGCATGTCACCCTTCACCCTGTTCAGGCGGATAATCTTTCCCCTGGCCATCCGCCAGGCACTGCCGGCATATGGAAACGAGGTAATTCTCATGGTGAAATCCTCATCCCTGGCCTCCACCATCACCATCCTGGAAATCACAGGCATTGCCAAGAAAATCATTGCAGCCACCTATGCACCGGTGGAAGTATTTATCATTGCCGGAACCCTTTACCTGGTCATGAACTTTATGATCACCAGAGTCATCACCTGGGGGGAGCGGCGGTTATCACCCCAGCTTTTTAGATAATATCCTAAGAACATACAGAATTTACCACCTATGATAGAATTTGATACCCATCGCCTGAAATGGATCACAGACATCCGACGAGATCTGCACGCCCATCCCGAACTCTCCTTCCGGGAACACCGGACCACGGACCGTATCGTTGATATTTTGAACGATCTCGATATAGAGACCCGGCGACTACCCGAATCCCCCGGCGCAGTCGCCTTAATTGAGGGACAGACATCGGGTCCCTGCCTCGGGTTCCGGGCGGACATCGACGCCCTGCCGATTCAGGAAGCGAACACATCATCCTACCGGTCCCGTTTTCCCAATGCCATGCATGCCTGCGGGCATGATGCCAACACCGCCATTATGCTCGGTGTGGCAAAAACCCTGACTCAAAGCGCAAGGCATACAAAACTGCCAGGCAGGGTGAAGTTCATCTTTCAACCGGCGGAAGAACGGGAAGCGGGTGCAGAGACCACAATCGCCCAGGGGGTTTTGGAAGCCCCCAGGGTGGACCGCATCCTGGCCGGCCACATGGCACCGGACCTTGATGTGGGAACCATCGGCATATTCAAGGATAAGGGGTATGCGGCGGCCGATCTGTTTTCCCTGGAAATCACCGGCAGAGGCGGGCACGGCGGCCGCCCCCATGAAACCCGTGACCCCCTGGCTGCAGGCGCCTATTTTGTTACAGCCCTCCAGACACTGGTGGGGCGTAACACGGACCCGGTGGATCCCGCCGTGGTCTCCGTGGGTAAATTCAGGGCAGGTGATACGGGAAATGTGATCCCGGAAACCGCCTTTTTGGAGGGAACCATACGGACCCATTCCGACGCATCCAGAGACTTGATCTTAAAACGGATGACTGAGATGACAACCGGACTTGAAGCGACCTTTGACGTCATTTGCCGGCTGAACATCACTCCCGAAACCCCGGCCTGCCGGAATCACACGTCTGTCAGTCATGATCTGTTCGAACTTGCCGGAGAGCTGCTGGGAAAAGACAAAGTGACATGGCTGCCGCCCACCATGGGCTCAGAGGATTTTGCCTTTTTCACCCTGGCCCGGCCCGGTGCCATCGTGCGTCTGGGGTGCAGAAATGCCGCAAAAGGGATCACCGCTCCGCTCCACTCCCCTTATTTTGATATAGATGAGGCAGTACTGGAAATCGGTGTACAATTATTTTACCGCGCGGCTTTGGATTTTTTGTCCGGGATAAACGCATCTGAAAAATAGTCAACGCACTATCCCATATCCCATTCGTGGCGTGTAAACAACCATTGCCCTTCCTTCTTTTTGTTGATGCTGTTGTTCCGGAATACAAGTGCTGGCAGAACTTACCTTTGTTTTTCTTCCCTCGTTAATCCCGACCAACAAACAACGAAAAAGTATACTGAACAACCACATCTAATATCCTCCTAATATTTCAATAAAATACAAAACATTCAACTTGACAAAACAACACATTAATGAAATCCAAGCGGTTGGTTAAGCAAAATTTAGTAATTCGGCGATAGTAATTGGAACCTGATACCTGAAACCCAAACTGCCGGGAGTATCATGCAAAAAGAAGAACAGACCGCCAAAGGGTCTTTGCCCATCAGAATCGCCCTGCTTCTGAACTACCTGACCAAATCGGATTTCCAGCAATTCTGCGCAGATATCAAATCCGGAAAAGATACGGACCTCGGCATCACCAAGACCGAATTGCTGAAAAAATATATGAAGCAGGTGGATTTTACCCGGCTGCAGCGGGACTGTGCCATATTCGGTACTGAAAAATCCGACAAGCGGTTCGGGGAACTTTGCATTGCCTTCGGTTTTTTGACGCCCTTAAATCTGGAACTGGCCCTTGAGGAGCAGCGGCGGCTGGCCGATCTAGGACAGAACATTCCTTTGGGCACCATCCTGATGGATGCGGGCATGCTGGCGAAAGGTCAGCGGGATCTGATCATTCACAAGCAAAAGGGTTTTGAAACCACTATTGACGAGCAGACAGACAGCCGATTGTCCTCCGGTGGAAATACCGGGGATGCGAGACGGAAAACAGCCGCCTCAAAAACATCCGGATCAAATAGTGACCCCAATGATATCAGCCGCTTTAGAGAAATTACTGAAGTCGGTCTGTTGATCTTAATCCAGAACGACGGCCTCCGCGCCTGTCTTCTAAAGACCAGAGATTTTGACCCCGGTATCGGGGTTACCGGCATCAGAGATCTTTTAGAAAAGAACGGCATCATATACGGCACAGTCGATGATGACAACCTCAACAGCTTTATTCAAAATCCGAAGCACAAAACCATTCCCTTTGACGTGGCAAAGGGGATACCGCCGGTGGATGATACGGACGGCCTGCTCATCTACACCTTTGAACGGGACTATCTGAAGCCCGGCCTTCTCTCGGGCGACGGGTCCATGGA
Source organism: Desulfobacterales bacterium (assembly GCA_022361315.1). Next base: position 3,328 of record JAKSBB010000188.1, on the reverse strand, counting down.
TTTCAGGGAACGGGGAGAGATCCCCTATGTAAAGCGCGGGGACATCCTGGCGGAAAAGCTCCCCCCGAGACCCGGCAAAAACGGAATTAATGTTTACGGAGATACCATCCATTGCCGGACGGGGGATGACCCGAATTTCAGAGCGGGTTCAGGAGTGAGGCTCTCCGGAGATCAGTTGAAAGCCATTGCAGATACCGACGGCAATCCCAAAGTCAACGATCTGAATGAAATCTCGGTGAACGATGCATACATCATCAAGGGGGATGTGGACTTCACCACCGGCCATGTAAAATTTGATAAGAATATTTTTATCACCGGCACCATCAAAAGCGGATTCCGGGTGGAAGGTATCGATGTGGTGGTCACACAGGTGGACGGGGGCAGTATCAAGGCCCGGGGGGATGTATTTGTCCAGGGGGGAATGACCGAATCCACGGTTGAAGCCGAAGGCCGGGTCAAAGCCGGCTATGTCCACAGGTCAAAAATATCCTGCATGAATGACGTCACCATCGCCAAGGAAATGGTGGATTCGGAAGCGGCCCTCGAAGGAGAGTTCGACATGCCCCGGGGCAGGCTTTTCTCATCCGCCGTTACCGCCAAAGGCGGGGCCAGAATATTCAAAGTCGGCACCGAAAAAACGCGCCCGGCGGCGATCTCCGTTGGCATCTCAGCCTGTCTTGAAGCCGAGCGCAAACGCATAGAAAAACGGGTTAAAAAGCATATGGCCCTGGTTGAAGACTTCTCTGTAAAGATACGCCGGACACAGACCGAACTGGCCCCGCTGCAGCAAAAACTTGAGGATTTACAAAAGGCCCGGCAACGGACCCTTTCGTTTATCAAACAGATGAAAAAGAATCCGAAACATGACCCAACCCTTCTCCAAAGCAATCTTGGCGAAGCCGAAGACAACATCCGTCTCCTGGAAAAAGAAATAGGGAGTTTGGAAGTGCTTCTGGCGCGATACAAGCGGGATGCGGCTTTTTGCTCCGACACCCTCAAGAAAAGCGTACAGGCCAAGTTGAAAATAAAGCGACTCAGTCAGAGGCGCAGCCCCAAACCCGTACTTGAAATCCTTGGCACCATCATGGCACGCACCAAGGTATTCGGCCCCCAAAGCCACATGATTATGGAAAAAACCATCGGTCGGTCAAGAATCGTTGAACTGCAGGCCGAAGGGAGTGCGGCCGCACGGGAAATGGTGGTTACACCCTTCTGATCCGGCACTGCCTGCCCTTCAAGAAACCATCTCTTGAATAATATCCTTAACAGGCCTGATCTCTTTAATTAACGCAGAGACCTGACCGGCACCCGCCGGAAAAAGATCAAAATCACCAGTGGACCACGCTTCATATGCATTCATCATGTCGTATTCTCCATTCAGGTCCGCTCCGGATGTGATCAGTTTTTCCAGTTTTGAATTAATGATTGTTCGCATTGCCATATTACGGACTGGCAAAAGTGTTGTCCCTGCTTCACCGCAGTTCAGGATTGCATCTTTCCACTTTTCCGAAGCCGGGCTCTCTTCGGAGGCCAGGAGAGCGGTTCCGATCTGAATACCTTGGGCTCCAAGAGCCAAAGCAGCCCGATAGCCGCGGCGGTCAGCGATACCTCCTGCGGCAACCACAGGTACATCAACCATATCGCAAACTGCAGGAACAAGGATCAGGTTTGTCGATTCCGGACCGTTTGTGCGCAACCCGCCTGCTTCCATCCCGGACACGATAATTCCATCAGCATCATTCGCCTTAGCGGCAAGTTTTGCGGTCAGGGTAACGTGGAGTCCCTTGAGTCCTAAATCCTTTAGTTTTGGATAGATAGTTTTTGGGGAACCGGCCGATGTTGTCACGACTTTAACCCCTTCTTCAGCCAGCATTTCAAGGATAGCATCGTTATTAGGGTTCATGGAGATCATGAGGTTGGCACCAAAGGGTTTGTCCGTACCCTTTTTAATCTCTTTGACCATCGTTCTGGCTTTTTCCGGATCAGTAATAAAGCCTAACGCCAGAACCCCGAAAGCCCCCGCCTCCGATACCGCTGCTATCATTTTAGGGTCATTTAGATGGCCGATGGGACCTTGAATGATGGGATACTTACAACCCAGAATCTCTAACAGGTTTGTCATGCTGGCATCTCCTTTGATTTTTGGGTTATGAGGACGATTTACGACATTTGGATGATTCGACATTCCTCGCGAGATCCTGCAAAAATATGCGTCAAATAAAGGGCACCAGGGATGCATCGGGTTCCATCTGTTACCGTCCGAGCCTTTCCCTCCCTAGTCGGATCATCCTAGAGCCGGATCATCTCTCCCGGCCGGTCCGGTCCGGCCACATATAGGGATGTATCGGATCCGTTTAGTCCCTTGGCCACTTCTGCCGCCGCCTTGTCCGGGCAATTGTTCTCTTCACTGAGATGGGCCAGCACCAGATGGGTCAGATCCTCATGAAGCAGCTCCGCCACAAGATCCCGGGTATCCATGTTGGATAAATGCCCGTGACGGCCCTTAATCCGTTGTTTCAGGTGCCAGGGATAGGGCCCCCTGTCCAGCATTTCAGGATCGTGATTGGATTCCAGATAGAGGGCGTTACTGCCGGATAAATGATACTTCACCAGGCTGTTGGCAAGCCCCAGGTCCGTGGCGAGCCCAATCTTTTTGCTACCGTGGGTCAGGGTAAGCCCGGCGGGGTCCCGGGCATCATGGGAAATGGAAAAAGGGGTCACCGTCATATCCCCGACGGTGAACTCCGTGCCCACTTCGAAAAACTCCAGGCGGTCTATTTTACCCAGGTTTGAGCAGGCACGCCAGGTGTCCCGGGTAATAAAAACGGGAATATCGAACCTTCGGCTCAATATTCCCGCTCCTTTGACATGATCGGTATGTTCATGGGTGATGACGATGGCTTTCAGGTCTTCCGGGCACTCTCCGATGGTGTCGAGGCGCCGCTGGATTTCTACCCCTGAAAGCCCTGCGTCAACAAGTACGGCAGTGTCTCCGGTGGAGACAAAGACAGCGTTCCCCTTGCTGCCGCTGGCAAGGGGACACATGCAGAAAGAACTCGTCCTATTTTTCGCCATCTTTCTGGTTTTCAGCGTCTTTCTTTGCAGCCTTGTAGCTGAGTTTGATCTTACCGTCTCTGGTGATATCCAGGACTTTTACCTTGATCACTTCGCCTTCTTTGACCACGTCGGTAACCTTCTTCACCCGGTAGTCGGCCAGTTCGGAAATGTGAACCAAACCGTCGGTGCCGGACTTGATGTTGACGAAGGCACCGAAGTCGGTGATCTTAACCACCGCACCTTCGTAGATGGCGCCGATTTCGGGATCCAT
>JAKSBB010000414.1 GCA_022361315.1 Desulfobacterales bacterium | reverse complement strand
CCATAACCGGCATGGTGGCGGCCAAACTGCTCAAAGAAATGATCGGCCGCGTTCACTTCGACCGGTAGGCAGCCATGACGGATTGGTGGCAAACCCTGCCCTTCAGAATCAGCCCCTACCTTTTTCAGGTAAGCGGTTTCGGCATCCGGTATTACAGCCTTATGTACCTGGCAGCGTTTCTCTCCGTTTACCTTTTGGTCAGGTTTCGGCTGAAGCATGAACCCCATCCCTATCAATCTGAACTAATTCAGGATTTTCTCGTCTGGTCCATGCTTGGGGTCATCCTGGGCGGTCGTTTAGGCTATGTTCTCTTCTACAACCCGTCTTACTACCTGTCCCATCCGCTGGAAATCCTGCTGCCGTTTCAGTTCACAGGCGGGTTCAGGTTTACCGGCATTACCGGCATGTCTTTCCACGGGGGCCTGCTTGGGGTTGCGGTTGTTTTCATCCTCTTTTGCCGGCACAAAAAGATCGACCTCTGGCAGTTTGCGGATCTCTTTGTGCCCGCTGTACCCCTTGGGTATTTTTTCGGCCGCCTGGGCAATTTCATCAATGGAGAGCTTTACGGCACCCCCACCACCCTGCCCTGGGGCATGATATTTCCGTTAGATCCGGATGGCCTGTTACGCCACCCATCCCAGCTATACGAAGCTTTTTTTGAAGGTCTGGCCCTGTTTATCTGCCTCTGGAGCCTGCGGAAACGAACGTTTCTGAAACACCGGATGTTTGCACTCTTCCTCATGGGTTACGGTATCGTCCGTTTCTTCATTGAATTTGTCCGCCAGCCCGATGCCCATCTGGGCACCGTAGCCCTGGGCCTGACCATGGGGCAAATGCTGTGCGCCGCCATGTTCTTTTCAGGTGTGACGCTTTTTTATCTGAAACGCCGCTGAGACGAAAGCCTGCCAGCCAAGCAATATCTTGACATTTAGCGTTTCATCTCCATAATGCAGTAAGACATTAACCTTTTGGGAGATGCCCATGTTATTAAAGCTTTTCTTGTGTTTTACCCTCATTCCGGTGATTGAACTTTATCTTCTGATCCAGGTCGGTACCGTCATCGGCGGATTAAATACCGTTGCGCTGGTCATACTTACCGGATTTGCCGGCGCCTGGCTGGCCCGGATGGAAGGGATGAACACCATGCTGAAGGTGCGTCAAAATTTGAACCAGGGCCTCATGCCGGCAGAAGAACTCATGGATGCCCTGATCATCCTCATCGCCGGACTGGTACTCATCACCCCGGGCCTTCTCACCGACGCCATGGGACTCATGCTCTTGTGGCCCGTAACGCGCAACCGCTTCAAACGGTTCCTGAGAAAAAAGTTTGATGAAATGAATGCCAGGGGTAACATCAACATCACCCGGTTCCACTAATCGGATACATCTTCCACAGATCGGTGTGTATTTTTTCTGATGCCGCCGCTCCCGCAAGTTTGCACGCGATTGATTTTCACCTTCAATGCCCACTCATTATAAACGGAGGAACCCCATGTTTTTAGACCTGATAAGAACACGCAGAAGTGTCCGCAAATTCACGGACAAACCCATAGACCGTGACACCCGTGATAAGTTGATCGAAGCGGCACTGCGGTCCCCTTCATCAAGAAGTTTCAACCCATGGCAGTTTATCGTGGTGGATAAACCTGACATGCTTGCAAAGCTTTCCGAATCAAAACCCCACGGGGCCTCCTTTTTAAAAGGCGCCCCGTTAGGTATTGTGGTTTGTGCCGATCCCACAGCCAGCGACGTATGCGTAGAAGATGCTTCCATCGCCTCTGTTTTCATACACCTCGCGGCCGCCTCTCTGGAACTGGGGTCCTGCTGGATTCAGATCCGCAAAAGAGACCATGACAGAACCAAGAGTGCAGACACCTATATCAGGGAGCTTCTGGACATACCCGAGAATTTAATGATTGAATCCATTATTGCGATAGGGTATCCTGCTGAACAAAAACCCGGGCACGACGCGGATACACTGGCATACGACAAGGTCTTTTACAACCGTTTCGGTGAAAAGGGCTAGATGGACGTTAAAGAGCAAATTCTCAGGATGATTCAGAAGCGGGAGAGCGATCTGCCGACCCTGCCTGTGGTGGTGGACCGGATCATCAGTGTTGCCTCGGATGAATCCACCACCACGGAAAAACTGGCAGATATCATCTCCTATGACCAGGGGATGACCAATAAACTGCTCAAGCTGGCCAACTCCGTATACTATGCCCAGAAAAACCCGGTGGAGACCATCAAACGCGCCATCTCCGTCATCGGATTCGACGAAATTATCGGGATTGCTCTGGGCATGGGCATCCTGTCCAGCATATCTGACAAGACCGGGCTGACGTTAGATATGAAAGCCCTTTGGATCCATGGCATCGGTGTGGCCACGGTGTCCAAGGAACTGGCCAAGCGGACGAACCCCGGTGTGGCCAGCAAAATATTCATTCCGGCCCTGCTCCACGATATGGGCAAGGTGATTTTCAGCGTCTATTTCAAACAGGAGTATACCCAGGTCCGGCAATATGCCATGGAAAACAAAAAGCCCTTGTATTTCAGTGAAAACGCGGTGATTAAGATGGACCATGCCGTCCTGTCTGCCCTGTTGATGAAACGCTGGGATTTCCCCCAGTCCATTCTCATTCCCTGCCGGTTTCACCACAATCCGGAGTCCTCTCCGGTTCAATACCGCCACCAGGCCCTGATCATAAATCTGGCGGACTATCTGACCCAGAAGGCAGGCATCGGACACTCAGGGAACCCCGTACCGGTCACCATCAAGAATGCCCCCAAGAAGATCGGTGTGAATGACTCCGTACTGCGGCTCACCATTGATCAGTTGAAACGAAAAGAGCCGGAAATTAAGGAGTTCTTCAAGATTACCACATCCTGATCGCCCTCTCATCACCGCACCTCTCTGCCATAGGTGATCAGAGATCTTTAATTTTCCGTTCCCCTAAAGAGGATCTGGCTGCGGCATCAAAGGCATCCAGACTCTCCTCAAAAGCCTGGGCAATTAATGTCACGCCCATGTTCACATCCTGATTTTTTTGATTTTCTACCGCTCCGAGAACATCCATAATGGTCATGCATTCTATATCCATGGCAGGTGCATACCCGACGATTTCGTCCTCAGCGGTAACGGCATAGAGCAATCGGCTGGCAATAAGCTTGTCCAGCAGGTGGCGTACAATGGCCAGCGGCAGCTTTAACCGCCTTGAAATTTCAACATCTGAAGCCGGCACCTCATTGCGGGCAAACCGGTTGACACAGAGCCGGACGATTCTGAGTATGATCAGCTTCTGTTGCCGCAGGCTGATGTCCTCAGTGACGATGTCCTGTGTTTCCGTCAGATCCGTATTCTCCCATTCCGATGCAATCTCAGCCCCATACAACAGGACCACCCACGAAGCCTGGAGCCAGATCAGAAATAGCGGTAGAGCGGCAAAACTGCCGTAAATCGCATTGTAACTTGTCATGCCCACCTGAAACTTGAAATAAACCATCTGAATGACCTGGAACAGGGTGCCGCCGATGATACCACCGGTAATCGCAGCTTTAACATCCACCCGTTTGTTGGGCAGAATCAGATAGAAAAAGATAAACAACCCCCAGGTGGAAAGATAGGGGAAAAAATTCAGGCCGAGCGTAATAAGCCCCTCCACATTAATAGGCAGGCCAAAATACGCCAGCAGTTTTTCCAGGCGGGTGGTGACAAAGAGATTGGCCCCGGCCGATAAAAGCACCAGCAATCCTGCCGCAAGGGAAATGGTCAGATAATCCGTGATTTTCCTGATGATAGAGCGGCCGCCCTGCACCCACCAGATTCGATTAAATGCCCCCTCGATATGGGACATGAGTTTGACCAGGGCGTAAAAGAGCAGAATAATGCCGAAGATGGCCATCAATCCGCCCTTGGTTTTTTCAAGCAGGTTGTTGGAAAAGGTCACCACCTTGGTGATGATCTCTTCCCGTCCGGCAAACATGGCCATGATTTCGTTTTCCAGGAACTGCTGAAATCCGAATCCCTTGGCAATCCCGAAAGCCATGGCCATCACAGGGACAATTGAAAACAGGGTATACATGGTCAGGGCCGATGCCCTGAGGGCGCAATTATCCCGTTGGAACCCCCTGGCTGACCGCCAGAGGACCCGGCTCAGTTTCTTGTAGAAATAAACCGGGTCTTTTTTCAGCGGCTGATCTGAATTATCCACGTCTTTCACGTGTGCCTTCCTATTTTTTAGCCCTAATTTTTTGGTCCTTTAGAAATCAGCCTGTTTGGACGCCCATTCTTCCAGGCGTTTCAGCCCTTCCTCTGTGGAAACCCGGGGCGCATAGCCAAGATCTTCTTTGACCCGGGAGATGTTGAACCAATGAGAGGTGGCCATCTCTTTGGCTGCGAACCGTGTCAGGGGGGGATCGGATTTGATACCCAAAAGCTTGTATACGGTTTCAAACACAACACCTGCAATATAGGCGGTTCTGGCAGATATTTTCCCTGTGATGGGCGGTTTGCCTGCCGCCTTCAGAAAGGCGTTGGCCATGGCCCATTTGGACATGGGATCGTCCTGGCTGATGAAATAGACATTTCCGGAAAGCTCAGGCTTGGAGATCAGCCCTTCGGCAGCCAGAATATGGGCATCCGCAGCGTTATCCACATAAATGGTGTCCACCAGATCATCATCGGACCCCACGATCTTAAGGCGGCTTGCCCGGCTGACGATGCCCGGAAACAGGTGATTGTCCTCCGGCCCCCAGATAAGATGGGGGCGCAGAATGATCACCGGAAGTCCCTCTCCCGCAGCCTTCACCACGGCTTTTTCGGCAATGGCCTTGGTTTCCGGGTAGGGGGCCAGATAATGATCCGGATAGGGAACCGATTCATCCACGTTTTCCATATCATAGTCGTCAAAGATAACGCTGGGGGAACTGGTATGTACCAACCGGGCAACCTTGTTTTCTTTACAGGCTGCAATCACATTTTCAGTACCGGTGACATTCACCTGGTAATAACTGTCATAACTTCCCCAGATACCGGGCTTGGCCGCCACGTGGAATACGGTGTCCACATCCTTGAAGGCAGCCACCACATCTGCGCGGTTCGCCAGATCGCCCTGGATCTGTGTCACCCCCAAGGCATCCAGATCCGGGTATCTGCTCCGGGAAAATGAATAAACTTCAATTTTTTTTTCAATTAGTTTCCGGACAACAGCCTTGCCCAGGAACCCGCCTCCGCCGGTTACCAATGCTTTTTTAATTTCCATTTTTCTTTTGTATCAACACCTTATCATTTTTATCAAATTTAATTCTAATCTTTGCTTGACAACCCGAATGAATTTCTATAAAAGTATCCCCGTCCTTCACTGAGCGGGAATAACTCAGTGGTAGAGTGCGACCTTGCCAAGGTCGAAGTCGCGGGTTCAAATCCCGTTTCCCGCTCCACCTTTTTTCCCTCCGATTTATTTACTCTCGCTATTTGATTTAAGCGCATCATCCGTAAAAAATTCATCTTTCGAAAAGGTTTTAAAAAACAGATTTAAAAGTCCAGCGTGACGCCGAGCTTTTCTTCTACGGCCAGTTCATAAAGCGCAGAAGCCACAGAAAGGTCAAACAAGGCCATGCCTACTGATTTGAAAAACACGATTTCTCCATCTTTCTGACAGGTGTCCTCAGACGCCTGGACCAAACCGGCAAACGGATGTATTTTTTCCTTTTCGACAATGCCGCGGGCAAGCGGCTGACAAATATCACCGGACTCCTTTGCGGCAAACGGGGTATCCACATACACCCGATGGGCATTCTTTATGACTGCATCCGGAAATTCTTTCATCTCCGGTGTGTATGAACCGATGGAGATGAAGGTCTTGCCCTGCACCAGGCCGTCATCGTTGCTGAACAAAGGCGTCGTGCTCGTAGTGGCGGCGATGACAAGGTCCGAAGATGCAACCAGCTCATCCGGGCTTTCCGCCACTTGAAAAGTGATTTCCGGATGGGTCTGTCTGAAATGGTCGGCCATTTTCTCTGCAGATTCCGGAAAAAGATCGTAAATCTGCAATGTGGTGATACTGCGGTTGAGCAACAGGTATCTGACCTGGCTATACCCCTGGACACCGGCACCCAGGATGCCGGCGCACTGAAGCGCTGGTGGTGTCAGATACAAACCACCTAAGCCCCCCACAGCTCCGGTCCGCTCCGCTGTGACAGCGGCACCATCCATGACGGCCAGTGGTTTTCCACTGGTATTGTCCGCCAGCGTCATGAGGCCATTGACGGCAGGTAGACCTTTGGCCGGGGCACCGGGAAAAACCGAGACCAGCTTTGTGGCAAAATATTTTTCACTGAAGCAAGGCATGAGCAGCAACGTATTTTCACCGTCGTGCACATGACTGCGGTCCGGCATGTTAAACCGTCCGCTGTTCATGAGCACATAGGCATTGAGAACGGCATCCTGAATCAATTTACGATCGACCAGAGAGATATCCTGTTTATTCAAAATCAACATAGGCGCCCCACAGAACTGTTAGATGTTTGTTTTCCCATACCACAGGAGGAATAAAAAGGCTACGAAAACTGCAGAGGACATGCAATTCACAAAAGTTTATGATACATATTGCCCCTGACAAATGAATACGCAAAGATCAGGATGAATTGAGAATGACAGAGCCGATAGAAAAAATTTTATGCGTTGACCGTGCCTCACTGCCCGGCACCTGGGTAAACCAGAGAACCGTATTGCCTGCAAACCTGGATGAATTTATTAACGGCTGCACCAACAGCGGATTTTTCTTTACCGAACGTCCTGCGGCCGAACAGGATATCAATAAAAAGCAGATCATTCCTTATATCCTGCTTCAAACCAAGGACGGTACACAGACAGCAGCTTACAACCGGCAGGGCAGCGAGAAGCGGCTTCATGACCTCTGGTCGGTGGGTATCGGCGGTCACATCAACCCGGAAGACAGCGCCGGGCCTGATGCAGATTTTAAGCAAATCCTATTGTCGGGCATGGAACGGGAATTAGACGAAGAACTGATCAACCGGCCGGCAGATGATCCCATTGAATTCTGTGGAATCATCAGTGAGGATATCACACCGGTAGGCACCGTTCATCTGGGTGCGGTGTTCAGAATTCTAACGGAAACGCCGGATGCCTATGTCGCCGGTGATGAGCTTCACCGGTTCACCTGGATGGACACAGACCGTCTCAGCGCCTTATCCATGGAGTTATGGTCGGAACTGGCATTGGAACTCCTTGAAATAGCTGAAGCGCCTTAACGGCTCAATACCTTCAGAACCACAGAGTCCTTGTTTTTCAGTACCTTGGATCCCCTGGTGATTTTACACAGACTGATGCCGTATTTTTCAGCAATTTTTCGCTGGGTCATCCCTGCATGAAGGTCCTTGAGCAATTTCCAGCGCAGGGTGATATCGTCCAGTTCAGCCGGTGTAAACAGATCGGTGAAAAAGGATTCCAGCTCTTCCCTGTCCCGGAGGGACAATACGACATCCAACAAATCTTTATCTACAGCCATTGTACTCCTACCATACATTTATGCCCGGCGGTATCGGCTAACGCCGCCGGTTTGGGTCTTCGTATTTTTGAAATAGACTAAGCTTTTTTCATGGACGTCACGTACCTGAAGGAGGTAACGCATCATTCCAGCTCACCAAAGGAATGCACCTCGTAGGTATACACCGTTATGGGCTGGTCCTTCCAGGCCGTTGCCGGCAAACCGGCCTTTGTGCACAGGTGGTCTAAAAAGGTCTCCCGGCTTGGCAATTGCTCCCACACCTGGGGCAAAAACGTCGCCCGGCATCCGCCATGCTCAATAATTACGCCGTGTCTTCCCGGAATCAAATGCGCGGTCAACTCGTCGGAATTTTTAAACTCAAAAGCAACGGGAACAGACAGCAGGCTGACTTCTATATCTATGAGTTCAAACTCATCTGCAGACAACGGGGCAAATCGTGTATCCCTGAAAGCGGCATGCACGGCATTCTCCGCGATGCCGTCCCGAATTGTTTTGATCGGTTCAATATTGCCGATACACCCCCGCAACCGTCCCTGTTTATGCAGGGTGACGAACATCCCCTGCTTTCGCTCCAAAAACGAGGTGTCCTCAATCTCCGTTTCGGCTCTGTCACAGGTTCTTTGCAGACGCTCTCCAATGCTGTCTCGCGCCATATCCAACAACATCTTCTCCTGATGTTTTGTGATCCGAGCCTTTTTCATATTGCCCTCCTCCTGCACGTTTCCTTATCCAGATCTTTGACCGGGGGCACCCTTTTATACACCTCCCGATGTGGGAAGCCTAACACCCGGGTGGCCAGAATAAAAGCGAAACTTTATCCTGCCGGGTATTTCACGCCATCCGAAAGAAGCAAATACAGAAAAACAAAGCTATTCGCAAGGATTAAAAGAAAAACAGCGTTATTTTTTAGTTCAATTAATCAGGAGACGTGGAACTACTATGGCTTTAAGCCAGTCATTTCATAACAAAAATCTAACTTTAGATAACCGGATTTGACTCTGGTATTAATCTTTACTATCGTGATATTCAATTGGAAAGGTTCCCCTTCATAAGAGAGCGATAATATACGAAAATCCAGGGAAAAGGCATGACAATTATTGACCAGAAACTTGTGCACAAGCTGATAGAACACGGGGTGGATGCAGCTTTGATCCCCGGTTTCATACGCAGCCTTGCCAATGCATTTCTGATCAATCCGGACATGTCCCACTGCCAGGCCAATAAACGCTTAAAATACCTGGGTTGGGAAGACGTAGAAATTGATTATCACACCTTTTCTTTAGCCATCAATGCCCTGGAAACCAAGGGGTTGAACCAGTTAAAATACAAATCCGCCCCCTGGTACATCTCAAGCTTCAAAACACAGGCCCCCGGTCCCGGTATCTAAGCCTTAGAATTTCTGCACCCCAAACTTCAGAAGCCAGATACGGAATAAAAAACCGTTACGCTTTCGTTTAAAAGACAAAAGCACGGGAAGAGCATCCCGTGCTTTTATCATGTGCTGTTTTTTGTGTTCTCTATTTAGAGGGGGTCGTACATAGCTCCTATACGAGGGAGCTCAGCTCGGTGTAGGGCATATCAAATGCGTCTGCAACAGGTTTGCAGACCACTTTGTCACCAACGTAGTTCACGCCTTTGGCAAAGCCTTCGTCTTCCATAACGGTTTTCCAGCCGTTGTTGGCAATCTTGAGGGCGTAGGGCAGCGTCACATTGGTCAGGGCCATGGTGGAAGTCAGGGGGACCGCGCCGGGCATGTTGGCCACGCAGTAGTGGGTCACACCGTCAATCTCATAGACAGGATCTTTATGGGTGGTTGCCTTTGAGGTTTCAAAGCAGCCGCCCTGGTCAATGGCAACGTCAACAATAACCGCACCTTTCTTCATGGTGGGCAGCATATCCTTGGTGATGAGCTTCGGTGCCTTGGCACCGGCAACCAGTACTGCACCCACAACCATATCCGCCTCTTTAACGAGATCACGGATCAGGGCGGGAGAAGACATCAGGGCAGTACAGTTGGCAGGCATGATTTCGGACAGGTACCGCAGACGCTCGATGTTCATGTCCAGAATGGTCACATTGGCACCCATGCCGCAGGCCACCTGGGCGGCATGAATACCAACGACACCACCGCCGATAACCAGAACATTGGCACTGGGGGTGCCGGTAACGCCGCCGAGCAGAAGGCCTCTGCCACCAAAGGTTCTTTCCAGGTATTTGGCCCCCTGCTGGGTTGCCAGACGGCCGGCCACTTCACTCATGGGTGCAAGGAGGGGAAGGCCGCCGTGTACATCTTCGATGGTCTCGTAGGCAATGCCGATGGAACCGGTTTTAAGAAGGGCGTCGGTCAGATCCCGTTCTGCAGCCAGGTGCAGGTAGGTAAAAACGATCTGATCCTTTCTGATCAGTTCATACTCAGAAGGCTGGGGCTCTTTAACATGCATGACCATCTCAGCAATGTCATACACCTCTTTGGGGGTATCGAGAATTTTAGCGCCCGCATCAATGTACATCTGGTCATCAAAGCCGGATCCCACACCCGCGCTTTTTTCAACATAGATGGTGTGGCCGTTTGCTACCATCTGGTCTACACCGGCCGGTGTCATACATACACGGTTTTCCTGGGGCTTGATTTCCTTGAGAATGCCAACGATCATTTTTGTCTCCTTAAATAATAAAGGTTAATACATATCCTTAACGGTTCCCAAATCATAAAAGCAAATACCTTGCCAGGGGGAGCTTTCTCCACAAAAACAAGAAATAGCCTTATTTTACAATTAGATGGCGTTTTAACTCAGAACGAGACAAGGAGAGATTAAGCAGATGAACAGAGATAAAATGGAAACAAAATGAACCATTTTTCAAATCAAAATCAGGGTCATGCTGAAAATTGGAAACAAAACGAACCAGTGGAAATAAAATATTACACTTACTCAGGAAACCGCCGGTTAATGCCGGTGAATTCATCAATGTGCTTCAGAAACAACTCCACAAGATGAGGATCAAAATGACCTCCCGCATCTTTTTCAAAGGTATCTATGATCTTTTCAATGGGCCAGGCATCCTTATAACACCGCTTGTGACTCAGGGCGTCGAAAACATCGGCAATGGCTGCAATTCTGCCAAAAATATGGATATCCTCCCCCTTAAGCCCCTGGGGGTAGCCGTTTCCGTCCCAGCGTTCATGGTGCTGAAGCGCGGCGACGGCGGCAGCCTTCATAATTGACCGGTTGGACTTGTTCAGAATCTCATATCCGATCCGGGCATGACCTTTGATGATTTCAAATTCTTCGGCGGTAAGCTTTCCCGGTTTATTCAGAATGGCTTCGGGCACACCGATCTTTCCCACATCATGCATGGGCGCTGCCAGGCGGAGCAGTTCGGCACGGTCTTCATCCATGCCGTATTTACGCGCCAGCAGATAGCAGACCTCAGCCACACGGGTCACGTGATTTGCCGTCTCCTGGGACCGGGTTTCCACCACCTCACCAAGGATGAGAATCACCTCTTTCTGGGTATTAATGATCTCCCGGGCCAGGCTGATATTGTCAAAGCCGATGGACACGTTATTTGCGTATATCCTCAGCAGGTATTGCTCTTCAGACGAGAGCAGTTCGGCTTTTTTCAGGTATAGGGCCGATGTGAATCCTTCTTTGGTTTTAAACACGCCGATATATGCATCATCAAGAAATTGCTCGCCCCCCCGGGCAAACATCCCGTCGTAGACCCCGGATACCGCCTCCGGCAGAATCGCTTCAATGGGCGTACCGTCCAAATCCTTGTACTCACCATTTCCGGCAATCATCAACACCTTTCCTGCCGGAAACCCGACAAAATAAGCACCCGAGATCCCCTTATCCTCAT
>JAKSBB010000561.1 GCA_022361315.1 Desulfobacterales bacterium | reverse complement strand
CGCAACATCATATTTGCTCATTTGTTGAAATCAGAACAGACAGTATTCACAAAACGATCTTGTTTTTTTTAATCATCGCACTTAGTGCTGGCTAGTCGGTTTGTTTGTTGGTCCTCCAGTTACAACTTATACTGGGTAAACCCTGAGAATATATGTTCTATGCAGATCTTGACGCGGATATCCTTACGGATTCCCTTGCCCCGTTGATGGACGAACTTCAGGCCAAGTCAGAATATCTGAGGATACTGGGGCGGTATTAATCCGGTTCATGCCCGTGTGGCTCAAACTACTGCTACTTCAAGATCCTTGGTCCAGCAGGCGGCGGATGGTTCGGGAGAACTCCGCCGCTGACACGGGTTTTTTGCAATAGGCATTGATACCGCTTTCGGTGATCACATCATCCGTGATCTTCTTGTTAAAACCGGAGCACAGGATAACCGGGATGTCTGGGCGTAGGGCTTTGATTCTTCTGGCCAGCTGATCGCCGGCCATATCGGGCATGGTCATATCAGTGATGACGAGATCGAATTGTTCCGGATTCCCGGAGAAGAATTCTAGCGCCTCAAGGCTGGCATTTTTCGTGGTGACGGTGTATCCCAATGATTCCAGCAGGCGTTTATTCATTTTGGTAACCGGAATTTCGTCATCCACAAAGAGGAGGTGTTCACTGCCCCTGGGGATGTCTTCCCGGTCCTGGAGCGGTTCATGGCTCTTGTGTCTGGATACGGGCATATAGAGCGTGAATGTTGTCCCTTTGCCAGGCGTGGAATCCACGGTGATGCCGCCCTTCATGGTGGTGGCGGCACCCTGGCATACGGCCAGTCCCAGGCCGGTACCTTCTCCCGGGGCCTTGGTGGTGAAATAGGGCTCGAAGATAACATCCAGATCCTTGTCCGAGATGCCGATTCCGGTGTCCGATACCCGGAATATGACGTAAGGGCCGGGGGCCAGGGTGAGATGAGGTGTTTCAACGGGCCTGTTCAAAACACTGTCCTTGAGGACCACATCGATTCTGCCGGTATCTTTGTCAATGGCGTGATAGGCATTGGTACACAGGTTCATGACGATCTGGTGGATTTTTGTGGGATCGGCTGTGACATATTCGGTACGCCGGATATCCGTAAGAATTTCAATGGTGGCGGGAATGGAAGCGCGGATAAATTTCAGTGCCTCATTGATGATGGGATAAATCCGTATGGGGGCCACATTTTCATCCGAATGTCTGGCAAAGGTCAGTATCTGGGCAACCAGATCCTTTGCCCTGAGGGCGGCCTTTTCAATTTCCTCCAGATTGTCTGTCAGGATATCACCCCTTTCCATTCCCTGGAGAGACAATTGGGTGAATCCCAGGATCGGGGAAAGAATGTTGTTGAAATCGTGGGCAATACCCCCGGCAAGCGTTCCGATGGATTCCATTTTCTGGCTTTGCTGAATCCGTTTGTCCCGGATCAAATCCTCAGTGATATCCCTCTTGACGGCGATGAAGTGGGAAATGCTTCCGGTGTTGTCCAGTACCGGGGAAATCGTGGCCTTTTCATGAAAGAGGGTCCCGTCTTTTTTCCGGTTGATGAATTTCCCGAACCACGGCTTCTTGCGGATCAGGGTCCCCCAGATTTCCCTGTAAAAGGTATCATCGTGTACCCCACTTTGTAACATCCGCGGGGTATTGCCAATTATTTCTGCCGACGAATATCCGGTTGTTTCTTCAAAGGAACGGTTTATATATTGGATACGGCTGGTTGCATCGGTAATCATGACACTTTCCGCCAGGTTATCGATGGCCTTTTTCAACAGGTTGATCTGGGCCTCAGCCTGTTTCCTGTGGGTGATATCCTGGATGGTTCCGTCCACACCGGTTCGTCCGCCGGAATCCGTGATACGTGTGACGTTTTCCACCACCCAGTGCACCTTTCCCTCCTTATCCGTAATGCGGTAATCCCGCCTTGCCGTAAGGGCTTCTCCGTTTCTGAAGGTTTCAATTTCCTGTTGATACCATTTTCTGTCCTCGGGGTGGATCAGGTCATAATAATTGACCCGTTCGTTTCTGAAATCTGTTTTGTCATACCCTGTAATTGTCTTTACATTTCCGGTGATAAATTCCACGGCGGTTTTTCCAAAGCTCCTGAAGGCAATGCCCTGAAAATTATCCACAAAGGTCCGGTAACGGGTTTCACTCTCACGGACTGCCATGGCCGCCGCTTTATTTCGGGTATCATCCTGGAAGACGAGTACCACACCAATGGTTTCGCCGCTGTCCAGAACAATGGGGGAACCGCTGTCCTTGATGGGGATTTCCTGGCCGTGCCGGTTCACCAGCAGGGTGTTGTCGGCCAGATTGATCCGTTCTCCCGTTGCCAGGACTCTGGTCACAGGATTCTCGCAGGGCTGACGCGTTTTCTCGTTAATAATACGAAATACTTCTTCCAGTGAATGACCAAGTGCTTGATCCGAACGCCACCCCGTGAGTGCTTCAGCCACCGGGTTCAGATACCGGATTCTGCCGCCGGCATCCGTGGCAATGACACCGTCCCCGATACACCGGAGTGTGGTGGCCAGCCATTGTTCACTTTTCTGGAGTTTTTTATCCATCCGGCATTTGTACAGGGCAATTTCGAGGGTAGACTGGATCTCCTGGCGGTCAAAGGGTTTGATGAGGTATCCGAAAGGTTGGGTTTTTTTTGCCCGGTCCAGAGTGGTATTGTCCGCATGGGCAGTCAGATAGACCACCGGGATATTGTATCTCTCGCGGAAAAGCCCTGCCACCTCCACACCATCCATGCCCTTGCCCAGATTGATATCCATGAGTGCGAGATCCGGCCGGGTCTCTTCCGCAAGTTTCAATGCCTTTTCACCGGAAGTGGCGATGCCGGTCACTTCATACCCGATGTCCTCAAGGGTCTGTCGGATATCTTCTGCTACGATACGGTTGTCTTCCACAATACAGAGTCTGGCATTCTCCATGGACTTATTCCTCTTGGGTTAGCGGAAATCGAATGCTGAACTCAAGCTCGGTTTCCCGTGTGATGATCAATTCTCCTTCCAATTGGTCCTCGGCCAGTATTCTGACAAGTTGAAGGCCTAAAGACTCGGTGTTGGCCGCTTCAAACATGTCGGGGGTACCACACCCGTTGTCCGATACCCGGAGGGTGGCGGTGTGGGAATCCGCCATTGAAAATAAGATCCGGATCA
The DNA here is from genome assembly GCA_022361315.1 of Desulfobacterales bacterium. The sequence goes on along the minus strand of JAKSBB010000561.1, from coordinate 238 downwards.
CGCCGTTGTCCCGGTCGGGAAAAGCATATTTCAGGGCATTGGTGACAAGTTCGTTGAGAATCAGGCCGCAGGCAATGGAGTGGTCCATCCCCAGTTTTATGGGATGGATGTCCGTAATAAGGCTTATCCGGATATCCGGAAGGTGGTAAATCCGCTCAAGATAGGAGATGATGCTCCCGAAGTAACGAGGCAGATCAAGACGGACCAGATCTGTAGAGCGGTATAGCGTCTCGTGGAT
>JAKSBB010000260.1 GCA_022361315.1 Desulfobacterales bacterium | reverse complement strand
GCATGTGGAAGACACCCTGAAGGCCGGGGACGGTCTCTGTACCAAAGAGGTGGTGCAGATGGTGGTGGAAAACGGTCCGGACCGGATCAAGGAACTGGTGGCCCAGGGGGCGAAGTTCAACAAGCAGGGGGACGGGGAGTATGAATTTGCCCTGGGGCAGGAAGGGGGGCATTCCGCCAAGCGAATCGTTTTTGCCCATGACCTGACCGGTAAAGAAATCGAAGATGCCCTCATTGCCAATGTAGAAGCCCACGAGAACATCACCATTCTGGAAGACCATATCGCGGTCAATCTGATTACCTTTTCCACCAGCATCCGCAGCGGACTGCTCCGCACCCAGCAGGAGAACATCTGCTGCGGCGCCTATATTCTGGACCGGAACAGCAGCCGGGTGGAAACCTATTACGCCGGTGTGACCCTGCTGGCCACCGGCGGAGCGTCAAAGGTGTATCTGTACACTTCCAATCCGGATATTGCCACGGGTGACGGTATCGCCATGGCTTACCGGGCAGGCGCTTCCGTGGCAAACATGGAATTTGTTCAGTTTCACCCCACCTGCCTCTACCATCCTGAAGCCAAAAATTTCCTCATCTCCGAGGCGGTCCGGGGGGAGGGGGCCTACCTCATTGATGAGCAGGGCCGCAGGTTTATGGAAAAGTATTCTCCGGACAAGGAATTGGCCTGCCGGGACGTGGTGGCCCGGGCCATTGACAATGAGTTGAAGAAAACCGGTGCGGATTCCGTCTTTCTGGATATTACCCACAAAGATCCGGATGCGGTACGGGAACGCTTCCCCAACATCCATGCCAAATGCCTGGAGTTCGGTATCGATATCACCAAGCAGCCCATTCCCGTGGTACCGGCAGCCCACTACATGTGCGGCGGGGTGGCCACGGATCTCAACGGCCGCACCGATGTCCAGCGGCTGTATGCCGTCGGGGAAACCGCCTGCACCGGACTCCACGGGGCCAACCGCCTGGCTTCGAATTCTCTGCTGGAGGCCCTGGTTTACGCCCATAATGCCGCCCGGGCATCTGTGGAAGAGTTCCGGGCCATCGGCAACAAGGTGACGGTTACCCTGAATCCCTGGGATGAGGCCGATACTTTGGATTCAGACGAGGCCATTGTGGTGACCCACAACTGGGATGAGATCCGCCGACTCATGTGGAATTATGTGGGCATCGTCCGGTCCGACAAGCGGTTGCACCGTGCCAAGCGCAGAATTGATAATATACTTCAGGAGATCGACGAGTATTATTGGGATTTTAAAATCACCTCGGACCTCATCGAGCTGAGAAACCTGGCAACGGTGGCGGACCTCATTGTCCGCTCCGCCTTGATGCGCAAGGAGAGCCGCGGGTTGCACTATAATATCTGGTATCCGGATAAGGATGATGTGAACTGCCGGCATCAAACTATTCTGCAGAAGCAGTTTTAAGCCGTTTTACAATTAAAATATAAAGGCCGGGAGGGGTGAATCCTCCCGGCCTTAATTATTTGAGCCCGTACTTGGATAACGGGGTGTTTGGTTCTACAACTTGCCGTCGTACTTGCAGGAGCCTTCCCTGCAGGACTGGATAAACTTCATGATGGGCTTGATGTAGGGGATAATGATCAGCACGCAGATGCCGGCAAATACGTATTGGATCATGTGGAACCTGTGTTCCAGATAATCGAATCCGTAACACCAGATCACCGTGGCGGTGAGGGTGCCAAGGGCTGTGGCACTAAAATTACTCCACAGCTTCATTTTCAGCATATACCCGATGATAGAGCCGATGACGGGGCCGGTGACGGGCAGCGGTGCCATGACAAAACTGAAGATGCCGATCCACCCCCAGCGTTTGATCTTGTCTTTTTTCTCCAGGGCCTTATCCGCCAGCTTGTCCATGAACCTGCGGATCCACTCCACCTTGAGGTAGTTGGTGGTGCTCAGCACAAAGCCCGCATAGGTGAAGCAGACGATCAGGGTTTCCACGTAGAAGTTGTACAAGATGGTGGCGGCGGGGCTGAATCCCCCGAGGATGCAGATGCCGATGCCTCCGGCGCGGCTGCCCACAAAATGGGCCAGGAGCACCAGGACAAATACCTTGGCCGTCATAAAATCAATGGCCAGGGTCGTCACGACCAGAACAATATAAATCACCGCCAGAATGAGACCCAGAAGCAGGATCCGCCATTCTGCGGAGTTGAATACGGTGTGTTTCATATCTAATGCTTTACTAATCATTTCAGGGTTTGCCTCTTATAGAGTACGGCCTTGGGTCTTGTCAAGAAGGGTCGAAATCTCAAAGGGACAAGATCTGGTCCTGGTTATCCCGGTGTGAGCCGAAGTTGTGGTGTAAAGGTTTTACTTTTATATTACATTCGGCCCCGTTTTTTGAATCCAGCGGTCACAGGGGCTCCGGATCAGAGGGCTTTGTGCCCACGAAAAGGGTAACGATCCCCAGTGTCATCTGTTTGTAGCGGATGTCGGTGAGGCCTGCCCCTCTCATGAGTCGGCTGAAGGCCTTTGCATCCGGGAATTTCAGCACAGATTCAGGCAGGTAGGCATAGGCATTGTCGTGTTTGGAAAAAAATGATCCGATGAGGGGGAGTATTTTCTGGAAATAACTCAGGTAAATTTTTCTGAAAACACCGCTTTCCGGGGTGGTGAGCTCCAGCACCACGGCACGGCCCCCGGGTTTCAAGGCGCGGTGGAACTCCCGAAGCGCCCCTTCCCGGTTCATGATGTTCCGGATGCCGAAGGCGATGAATACGCCGTCAAACAGGTTGCCCTTCACCGGCAGACGCAGGGCGTCTCCGTTCACCAGGTCAATGCTGGTGTTATTCTTTTTGGAAAGCTTTGTCTGCCCCAGCCTGAGCATGCCTAAGGAAAAGTCCAGGCCGGTGATGGCTGTCCTGTGGTTCAGGGTTTTGGATACTTCCAGCCCCACATCGCAGGTGCCGCAGGCCACGTCCAGCACCCTGGCGCCTTCACTAAGATTTGCCGCCCGGACCATCTCCCTGCGCCACATGACATCCTGGCGCATGGAAAGCAGGCGGTTGAGAAAATCATACTTCGGGGCAATTTTGTCAAACATCTCTTTGACAAAATCCAGTTCTTCATTCATCGTTGACAACCTAAGAATCTGAGTTATTTTTGTTTATTTTCCAAGGCAGGTTGGAAAACTATCATACAACAGGTATAAACACAATTGGAAACCAGATTAGAAACCGGCCCGGAATGCGTGCGGGCTGGTAAACCAGCTGGAATTAGAGCGGACAGGTTATGAGTGAAAAACGTGATTACTATGAGGTGCTCGGGGTTGGCAGGGATGTTGAAAAGGCTGAGCTGAAAAAGGCCTACCGGAAACTGGCCATCAAGTACCATCCGGACAAGAACCCGGACAACAAAGAAGCGGAAGATAAGTTCAAAGAGGCATCCGAGGCCTACGAGGTTCTCAACGATGAGAACAAACGCCAGATTTACGACCAGTTCGGTCACCGTGGGCTGGAAGGCGCCGGACACTCCGGTCCCAGCGGGTTTGAGGATATTTTTTCAAGCTTCGGGGATATTTTCGAAGACTTTTTCGGTTTTGGCGGACGGGATGCCAGGGGCAACCGGGTGCAGCGGGGCTCCGATCTTCGCTACAATATGACCATTGACTTCATGGAAGCGGCATTCGGTACGGAAAAAACCATTTCCATTCCCAAGCTGAATACCTGTGATGAGTGCGACGGTGACGGTGCCGCACCGGGAACCTCTGCAGAGACCTGTTCCCACTGCCACGGCACGGGCCAGTTTATCCAGAGCCAGGGATTCTTCAAGGTGAAAACCACCTGCCCCTATTGTAAAGGCAGAGGTACCATCATTCCCAATCCCTGTCCCAAGTGCCGCGGGGCCGGACGGGTGGAAGTCACCCGCAAGGTTCAGGTAAAAATTCCTGCCGGTGTGGATGTGGGGTCAAAACTCCGCCTCACCGGAGAAGGCGAGGCCTCTCCTTCACCCAGCGGACCTTCGGGCGACCTTTATGTGGTGATCAATGTCAAGCCCCATAAATTTTTCCAGCGGGACAAAACCGATATTGTCTGTGCCATAGACATTTCAT
>JAKSBB010001188.1 GCA_022361315.1 Desulfobacterales bacterium | reverse complement strand
TCTTCCTTGTTCACCAGGGAGATGCACTTGCGCTGTTTCGACTTGGATTCACTGGAGGTCATGAGGTGCTTTGCCAGCACACAGCTCATGATGTTGGTCTCGTTCTCCCCGATGGCCGTGATAAAGGTATCCATATCCAGCAGGCCGGCGGCCACCAGGATATTGGAGTCCGAACCGTCTCCGTGGAGGATCTCCGTATGGTTCAGCTTATGGGACAGGGCCTTGGCATTTTCCTCGTTCTTTTCTATCAGCCGCACATCAAAGGTTTTGCCCAGGAGCTCGGCCAGACGGCTGCCCACCAGGCCACCGCCGATAACCATAACCTTGTGGCGCTTCTGCTGCTCCACCCCGGTCAGGGCCATCAGCTCGTTCATGTGTTCGCAGCCCGCCATAAAAAAGGCCTGGTCACCGGGCAAAAGTTCATCTTCACCACCGGGTATCAGGGTTTTTATCCCCCGGGCAATGGACACGATTCTGAAGGGGAATCCGGCATAGCCACCGGTAACCTCTTTGAGCTTTTTGTGTGCCAGGGGAGATTCCTTATGAATCCGGGTGGCCATGGCCAGAATCTTCTCCTCAGCCACATCCAGAATATCGTTTCCGGCCCGCAGTTTGATCAGCCGAAAAATCTCCTGGACCGCCAGTTCCTCCGGAGAAATGATCAGGTCGATCTTCAGGTCCTCGGCTTTCAGCATGGAATCCTCACCGCCGAACTCCGTGGACCGCACCCGGGCAATCTTTCTGGGGATGCCGAACCGGTCCCCAAGCAGGCAGGACATCATGTTCACGGCATCGTTGTTGGTCACGGCGATCAGATAGTCCATCCGTTCCGCCCCGGCCTCTTTCCAGCACTCCACGGTCATGGCATCGCCCTGGATGAACCTGGCGTCGATATCCCCGTCCGCATGGCGGATCATATGGGAATCCGGTTCAATGGCCGTGATGGCATAGCCCTCATGGGCAAGACGCTTGGCCAGGTAATACCCTACCCCCCCAAGCCCCAAAATCAGAATATTGGTGGATTTTGCCGGTTTATTCGCTTTCATAGACCCTAAATTAATCTCCATAAGTTTCTCGTACATGCTGCCCATTGGGCAACAGGGTCCTAAATACTCCTTAAGACTCTAATTGTCAAACCCGCCCGGTTATGCCATAGTGGGGTAACACGCGTTCGTATGCACGCCAGCCGTTCCGACCAACCGAAGTAAATATACGGAGGTACCGGATGAAACCTTTCGCAGTCGCCATCAACACCCTTTTCGTGAGTTTGTCACTTTTAAGTCTGGTGCTCATTACCGCCGTCCCGTGCCATGCCGACGGCAAAGTAATTACGGCCGCTTCGGATCCCTGGCCCCCCTTTGTGGACCCCACCCAGCCCAAAGAAGGCCTCTCCATGGAAATCATCCGGGCGGCATACGCCACCCAGGGCTACACCGTCACCCTCACCTATGTGCCCTGGGCAAGGGCGGAAGACGGGGTAAAACGCGGCACCTACGACATCTTGCCCCCCACCTGGAAAACCAAGGAGCGGACAACCTACTTCATGTACTCTGTTCCCTACGCCGTCAACCAGCTCAAATTCATTATGCTGGCCGACGATGCTTTCGAGTACAACGGCCTGAACAGCCTCAAGGGTAAAAGAGTAGGTACCGTCAGGGGCTACGGCTACGACGATGCTTTTTTAAACGCCAAAGATTTCATCCGGGAGGAAACCAACAACTTCATCTCCAACATCAAAAAACTCCTTCACCCATCCCGACGCATCGACCTCACGGTTGAGGACGAAATCGTCGCCCGCGTCCGCATCGCGGCCGAAGACCCGGAGCTCCTGTCAAAAATCCGCTTCAGCCGGCAGAACCTCTCCACCAATCCCCTCCACGTCACCGCCGGCCTGGCCCACCCCAGGCACAGGGAACTTATCACCGCCTTCAACAAGGGCCTTGCCGCTATAAAGGACAACGGCATTTACACCAGCATTATGCTGGATTATGGTTTATCTCCCCACCAACCGTGAACCCTGAAAAGGAAATAAAAAGGGCTCCCAAATTTCAAGGGAACCCCAATAAAGCCCGTGATAGAATTGACTAAACAATAATTTTAAATGTTGAGGGAGGCTTCTTTCTGGGCTTTCTCCGGGCAGCGTCTGTTCTATTCCCACCGTCCCGAACCTTCGTACCCAGCTTAAAATCAGTATGGAACTCATGCCCGCAATTCGGGCAGCGCATGAGCATACCCCCTATATCAGCAGGGATTCGAAGCGGCTTCTGACATTTCTTGCAATCTTTGATTATGTAATTTTCCATGGGTAACTTTCCGAAAAGCAATCCAATTTTACTGGAGTGGTTCAAACTCCACATTAACCCGATACCCAAGCGCATGGGCGTATTTTGAAATCGTGGCAAACGTAGGATAAGACACATTTTCCCCACACTCCAACCGGGAGATATTGCTTTTATTGGTTCCCATTTTCCTGGCGATCTCAGCCTGAGTCAATCCCTTGGCAACCCGCATTTCAATCATTTTTTTACGCAGCTCATAGATAGGGATAAGGTTCTCATATTCTCTTTTAACATCAGGATTCTTCAGTGCTTTATTTTTAAAATTTTTAAAGGATGGTCTGCTCATTTTCTGTCTCCTTTAACCTCTTTCATTCTTCTCAAGGCAAGCTCCAAATATTTCTTCGGGGTTTTCCGGGTCTTTTTCACAATTGAATGAAGGATAATTATTTCTTGCCCCTTAATTGTACAGAAAAAGGACCTGCCGATACCTTCCTTACCTTTCGCCCGTATTTCAAATAGCCCTTTGCCCATGGATGAGGTGTGAGGTTTACCCAGGTTCGGACCAAACATTTCTATCAATTCGAGAATATGAATCAAATTCGCCAGAATCCCTGGTGGAAAAGATAAATTCTTATTCTCTACTTTTCCATTATAGAAGCTGATGGTCCATTTGGCAGCCACTTCAATCCCCTTGGTCAGAAGACTTATATCAGGTTATCATTTTTGATAACTTTGTCAAGATTGAGCCTTGAATAGCCTCCAAAAATTGGCATGCGAGTCCATGAGGGTAAGCCTATAATCGAGTACACCAGCATTGATCGGCACCGCAGGAGAATCTCGAAGGTCTGGAGGATATTCTTCTGATTTGTCCTGAAACTCGAGCATAGCTAAGTTGCACAGTCCAATACCAACCAGTATAAAACTATTGGAGGCTATATGTGCCTAAAAATGAAATGTTATCTAACCGATAACTCTAAATCTGGGTTCCCCTATAAATACATTCACGCTTACGCTGCTGGTGTTGGAAAATATCAAACCCGGGAGTCATTCATTCCAATATTCAATCCTCATTATGACGTCTTTCATCATATGGTCGATATCTAAAATTCCAATTAAATTTTTCGTACTCATATATGGAACAATTTTTTCTGCAAGCATGGGTTTTTTATTTTCAAATCTACTCCCCTCTCCACGCTTTAGATTATTTAAATGTTCAAAAAACGACTGATATTGACCAACTTGTTGTGATGATCTAAGATTCCAAAAAGAATTCACTGCTTCCTTCGGGATATAGTTTTCAATTTCTTTACCTTTTGTAATC
>JAKSBB010001005.1 GCA_022361315.1 Desulfobacterales bacterium | reverse complement strand
GTATCCCGGGAGACCCGCGCCAGCAGATCCCCAAGGGTTTCCGGACCGGACAGGGGAACCTCAAGGTCCGCCCTGTCCGATAATTTAAAACGAAGGGTTACCAAGACCTGGCCTCGGCAGTCTCCTCATCGGTGATATCGATTTTCTCACCGGATTCGGGCTGAACGTCTTCGTAGAAGGTTTCGGAAAAACGATAGTCTGCGGCAGTGATGCCGGCATCAACGTTGAACTGATGTTCCAGGCGCAGGGTTTCTTTAACGAAGTCATCAAACTCTACATCTGTAATCACCACATCAAACCGGGCCTTGATGAGATCCAGCAGCGGGGTCATATCGTCCCGCACGGAGTACCGGACAAAGTTACACATGCCCATGGCATCCATTCTGGAGCCGATGACCTGGAATTTCTTGGACAGTTCGACCTTGCCCTCTTTGGTGGTTGGATCTTCTTCATCCCGCAGGGTGAATCCGAAGGTGTGGTCCGCGCCCATGGGGGTGGACAGGTAAGTCATGGCCATGCCCTTTGTGCCGCGGGGTTCGTAGGCGGGAAGTGCCTGGCCCAGGACATGGGGGGCGTGGCGAACGCCGAGGATTTTGGCGGCCAGTTTGACACCGGACCCCAGGATCCGGCCCAGAGGCGTGGCATCCCTAATCTCTTCCATCATGCGGACGGCAGCCTTGGCATCGCCGAACTCGGCCAGACCGGCTTCCATGGCCACGCCAATGGCAGCACCGCAGTCCAGGGTGTCTACGCCGGCATCGTTGGCAATGCGGTTCATCATCGCAATGGCGTCCAGATCGGTCAGGCAGAGGTTGGAACCCATAAGCGCCATGGTTTCATATTCAATGGGAGAACAGAGAATGGTGCCGTCTTTTTTCGGATATACGTTGGAGCACTGGATGACACAACCCGGCATGCAAGCATGCTGGGTACGGCCTTCTCCGCCGCGTTCCTTGATGGTGTCGTACATGGTCTGGGCGTTGATCTTTTCCGCCCCTTCCATGGTGCCGTGGGTGAAGTTCCGGGTGGGCAGCACCTTCAGGGCTTGGCAGATATCCACCATGGCAGCGGTACCGTATTTAGTGAACTTGGAGGCCACAGGGTTTTCCTGAAGCAGGGTGATCAGCTTCTTTGCACCCTTTTTGAAAGCGTCTTTGTCCGTATAGTCGGGTTTGATCTTTGCGTCGTCCAGAACCACCATGGCAATGATGCGTTTAGAGGCCAGAACAGCACCCAGACCGCCGCGGCCGGCGTAACGGGAGCAAACACCGTGGGGATCGGAACAGGCCAGTCCGGAAGCCAGGAGGTGTTTTTCAGCAGACGGACCGATGGTGACGCAACCCGCACGTTTGCCGAATTTTTCGGTGAGCAGGTCAGATTTTTCATAGACCCCTTTGCCTTCAAGAAAACTGCCGTCCACCAGCTCGGTTTTATCTTTTCCGATGACGACGATTTTCCAGTCGGCATCTTGCGCCGGCGCATCTTCAAGTACGATGCAGCGCAGATCCTGCTGGGCCATGCGCAGGGCCAGAATGCCCCCTGCGTTGCTCTCTTTGATGCCGCCAGTCAGCGGGCTTTTGGCACCGATACTCAGACGGTGGCAACTGGATGCCGTTGTACCGGCCAGCGCCCCGCTGCAAAAGAAAAGTTTGTTCTGCCGACCCAGGGGATCGCATTGGGCTGGCACTTCCTTGCTGACCATGCGGGAAGACAATGTCCTGCCGCCCAGAAGCACCTCTTTGGAATTATCAGTTTCTTTCCTGGTTTCGCCCGTTACCGTATTGACCCTTAAAATGGAAAACATGTGGCTACTCCGAATTAGTTGTTTCTCAATACATACAATTTAAATGGTTCGACCATTATTGCCCTCACCGGTGAATTTTGTCAATAGATTTTTCCCCATCAATGTATCACAACGTCATGCTTTTATTAAGGATGGATGACATTTTCAAAAACCCTTGTCCCGTATCACACAAGTCTGGTATGACAATAAGAAACAATATTGTTTTGTACATCCCTTTATTTTTAAACAAGCAGAAATTTAAAAAAATCGTCAAGGTCTTTGATCCGAAGGTTTGCACGGGTGTTCACTAATGCAAAAGGACTTTACCTGTATGCGAATGTGCTTGAATAGATATTCCGGCTTTTCAATAAAAAAATATGCTGCCATTCTTTGTGCCATGGGGATTGTATTCCATTGTTTTATCTCAACTGCTTCCGCCACCGGAGCAGGCGGTATAAAGTCCGAGGCCGATGCAAAGTTCAAGTTGAACGAAATCGCAGATGTGATTTCTGAGCCTTTCTGGGAATTAAACGATCATACCCTGGAAGTTATTATCGGAACATATTTAAAGTCCGGCGGTTTTACAGCGCTGCAGATATATCACAGTGCTGCGGAATCTAAAGTTGTCCTCACCGGGAAAATAAAAGAAAACAAGGAAATTGATTTTCTCTGGGGACCATCTCATCTGAATGACTTTAGTTCATTTAAAGCGGTTCAATTACCTATCCCGCATGGTGAAGATACCATAGGAAAAATTGT
>JAKSBB010000408.1 GCA_022361315.1 Desulfobacterales bacterium | reverse complement strand
GAAGGGATGGATCATCTTTATGACGGGTTTAGCCGGGCGGGGGCGGGTCGCAAAGCGTCAGACACCCGCCTATGATCATAGCGCGGATTGAGAGACACCATGAGCGATTTGATCCCACCTCCGACATTTGACGGATACCGATCCGACGAGATCTGGCTGATCATCGTGGACCACGGCTCGCGTCGGGCGGAGTCGAACGACATGCTGCTGGAGGTGGTGAGCATGTTCGAGCGGGTCAGCGACTATCCGATCGTCGAGCCGGCCCACATGGAGTTGGCAGAGCCGAGTATCGGGCAGGCGTTCGACCGGTGTGTCGAGCGGGGCGCGAAGATGATCGTGGTGCACCCGTACTTCTTGTTGCCGGGTCGGCACTGGGCGCAGGACATCCCGGACCTGGCCACGGCGGCGTCGAGCCGACACCCGGGGATCAAGTTCCTGGTGACCGCCCCGCTGGGTCTGCACGAGCTGATGGCGCGGATCATGGACGAGCGGATCAAGCACTGCCTGGCCCATGTGGGGGGGGATGCGGAGTCGTGTCCGGTGTGCGCCGCGGCGGGGAGTTGTCGGGTTCGCGAGGGGTGAGACACGGGAAAAGCGGGCTTTGTGTCGGGTGTGGGCCGGTGCTATCCTGACGCCCCCATGAGCATCCTGATCTCCAAAACGACGAAAGTGATCTGCCAGGGCATCACCGGCTCGGCGGGCGCATTTCACACGAAGGGCTGTCTGGACTACGGCACGCAGATGGTCGGCGGTGTGACGCCGGGCAAGGGCGGGCAGAAGGACGACAACGGCCTGCCGATCTTCAACACGTGCGCCGAGGCGGTCGACGCGACGGGCGCGGACGCGACGATGATCTTCGTGCCACCGCCGTTTGCGGGCGACGCGATCCTCGAGGCCGCAGAAGCGGGTATCGAGGTGATCGTGGCGGTGACGGAGGGGATTCCCACGAATGACATGATCCGAGTGCGCCACGTGTTGGAGGAGTACCCGGGTGTGTTTCTGATCGGGCCGAACTGTCCGGGCGTGATCACGCCGGGCGCGTGCAAGATCGGGATCATGCCGGGTTACATCCACACACCGGCCGGCGAGGCGAGCACGGGTAAGAAGATCGGCATCATCTCGCGCAGCGGGACGCTGACGTACGAGGCGGTGTGGCAGACGTCGCAGCGCGGCATCGGCCAGACGACGTGCGTGGGCATCGGCGGCGATCCGGTGAAGGGGCTCAACTTCATCGAGCTCCTCAAGATGTTCGAGGACGACCGCGCCACCGACGCGGTGGTCATGATCGGCGAGATCGGCGGCTCCGACGAGACCGAGGCGGGCGCCTGGGTGAAGCAGCACATGGGCAAGCCGGTGGTGGCCTTCATCGCCGGCCGCACCGCGCCGCCCGGCAAACGCATGGGCCACGCCGGCGCCATCATCGGCGGCGCCGACGACACGGCCCAGGCGAAGATGGAGGCCCTTCGCGGCTGCGGCGTGCACGTGTCGGAGAGCCCGGCGGATATCGGGCGGACGATGGCGGAGGCGCTGGGGGTTGAGGTCGCGGCACCGGTTTAGCGCAAGGAACGCCAAGGGGCGCTCCCCCCTTGCCTCTGCCCTTGCCTCTGCCTTTGCCTT
>JAKSBB010000501.1 GCA_022361315.1 Desulfobacterales bacterium | reverse complement strand
TAATAAGACCGGTGGCATAGCCGATCACAAAACCGGGGGCGATGCCGAATCCGGCGATCCAGGCAAACCAGCCGTACCGTTGTCTCAACCGCATGGCCTGGGTAGAAACGAGAATGAAAAAGCTGCCAAGGGCCGCAATGGTAAAAGAGACCGGAATCTTGGCAAAAAACGGCTGACCCGGATCAAAGACCCGCATCAGCGAGGCGAATCCGGCCCCAAGCAGGATGCCGGCCCGCATGGACACCGGAAAATTCTTTATAATATGCTTGGTGATGCCGGTCACCCCCAGAAACAGGAAAATTCCCCCCACAAGCACCTGGAGGGCAATCAGGGCCTGAATCCGCTCCGGGCCGGGATCAAATCCGGTGAGATAGGCGATATACAGCGGGACCCCCGCCGTGATCCACCCGGCAATTGACGGGTCCCCGAAAGAGGTGTGGCCCAGATAGAAAAAATTATTGATGACCACCATCAACACGGCCACTTCAATGGGCATCCCCAGAATTTTAACCATGGCTGCGGTGATCCCCAGCGGGACACAGCAGAGGATGGCACCCTGAATAAAATCCTGGTAAGCGATGGGGTAATGGACAAAAGGTAATCTCAACTTCAGGGTTTCGTTGATAAACCCTGCATCTTTCTCCGTGTTTTGCATAGGGTACTCCGGTTTACTTGTGGCAAATCGTAAAGAAAAGGCCCTGCACACCGGGATTTGTCGTATACTATTTGGTGTGCAGGGCCCGGGAGTGACAGGTTAACCCGGATATGCCGGGGTTAAATATCTTCTTTCATCAATGACTTGGTCAAAGAGACCATCATTCCGACCATCACAAAGGCAAAGGGAAGGGCTGCCACGATGGATGCGGTCTGAACCGCCTTTAAGCCGCCGGAGATCAGCAGCAGCACCGAAATGGCACCGATGAAAAATCCCCAGACGAGCCGCTGCCCGATTTTGGGGTTCAGATCACCGTTGCCCACGATCATGGCCACGAAGAAAGAGGCGGAATCCGCTGAGGTCACCAGGAAGATGAT
>JAKSBB010000328.1 GCA_022361315.1 Desulfobacterales bacterium | reverse complement strand
GGATGTCAACCTGCCCGACGGCAACGGCCTCGATGCCCTGGCCACAATTAAGCAGCAGGCCGATCCTCCCTTGGTCATTATCATCACCGCCCACGGCAGCACCGAAGGCGCAAAGCTTTCCATCACCAACGGCGCCTGGGACTATATTGAGAAACCCTTCTATAAGGATAAACTCCTGCTTCAGGTCCGAAGGGCCCTGGAATACCGCCGGGCAAAACAGGCCCAGAAAAAGAAAGTGGTGCTGTCCAATCCCGGCCTTGTGGGAAAAAGCCCTGCCCTGACCGCCTGCCTGGAAAAAGTGGCCCGGAGTGCGGGAAGCCAGGTCAACGTGCTCATCCACGGGGAAAGCGGCACCGGCAAAGAGTTACTGGCCCGACTGATCCATGACAACTCCGAATGCAAAACCAATGAATACGTGGTGGTGGATTGCGCCTCCCTGCCGGAAACCCTCATCGAAAGCACCCTCTTCGGCCACAAGAAGGGGGCCTTTACCTCTGCAGACAAGGCCTCCGACGGTCTGATCGCCATGGCCAACGGCGGCACCCTGTTTCTGGACGAAATCGGTGAACTTCCCCTCTCGGCCCAGAAAACCTTCCTGCGGGTACTTCAGGAGAAAAAATACCGTCCGGTGGGCAGTGCCGTTGAGCGTTCCAGTGAGTTCCGCCTGATATCGGCCACCAACAGAAACCTGGAAAAAATGGTGACCGAAGGAAGTTTCAGGGAAGACCTGTTTCACCGTCTGAAAACCTTTCTGGTCCGGGTGCCCCCCCTGCGGGACCGGAACGGAGACGTTAAAGTCCTGGCCCATCATTATACGGACAAACTCTGTGCCCAGCACGGTTTGCCGGCCAAAGCCCTGCTGCCTGAAACCCTGGCCATTCTGGAGGCCTACCACTGGCCGGGCAATGTAAGGGAGCTGATCAACGTGCTGGAACAGGCCCTGCTCACAGACCCGGCCCTGGAACTGGTGTACCCCATGGCATTGCCCAACAAACTCCGGGTGGCCTACCTGGAAAAAGGCATGGAAGTTAAAACCCACCATCCCGATCCGCCACCGCCCAAAGACCCCAATATTCCCCTGCCCCCGTTCAAGGAATACCGGGCCCAGGCCATCGAAGCCATGGAAGAGGATTATTTCCGAAAACTGCTCACCCGCTGCGACAACGATATTGACCGGGTTGCCGACCTGTCCGGCCTGAGTAAAAACAGAGTATATCATTATATCCGTAAGTTTGACCTTAAATCCGCCTGACCCCTTCTTTTTTTTTACTTCTTTTTTGTACCGCGAAACAATTTGTGTTGTGCAGCGAAACAAAGCGGTCACCCTTCGCCCCCCTGCGGGTCGACTTCGCAACAAAACCACCATAACCAACTGAATTCCGAGGACAAACACAACAACACACACATCTGGTTTACTTTTTGCAATTCAGTAACCTCAATCAGTAAACTCAAAGTGACGCAATTTAACCCGAACCCCGGCCCGGAACCGGGAAAACTCCGAAAGGCGCCCAGAAATGCCGACCCACGTACAAACAGACGCATCCGAAATGTTCAGATCCGTATTGGACGCATTGCCCCAACATATTGCTGTTCTGGATGAAATATCGGAGATTGTCTACGTCAACAGGGCCTGGAAACGCTTCGGTGACGCCAATGAACTGACCGCCCGGAATTATTGCGTGGGGATGAACTATCTGGAAGTCTTGGCACGGGGATGCAGCGCCGGCAAACGGAAGCCCGACACCATCGCCGTGAATTTAGAAAAAATACTGGCAGGGGAACTGGACACATTTTCCGCTGAATACCCCTGCCATGCCCGAGACCGTAAACGCTGGTTCAAAGTGACGTTCAGTTCTCTCACGGCCGGCGGCCGGCGGTGGGCAACCGCCTCCCACGAAAATATCACCCAGCTCTGGCAGACCAATCAGGACCTGGTGGCCCAGGAGCAGAAACTTCAGAGCCTTGTGGACGCCATTCCCGACCCCATTTGCATGCTGAACAAGGATATGACCATTGTCTGGTCCAATGACCGGGCAAAGGAGATGTTCGGACCGGACCTGGAAAACAAAACATGCGCCGAAGCCTACGGCAGTGATCCCTGTGCCTGTAATAACTGCATTGTCCAGAACACCTTCACGGACAACCGCATGCATGTACATGAGTACGACCATACAGACATCGACGGCAGCCCCAGAACCTTCAGGTGCAGAACCAGCGTGGCCGGGTACGATCCGGACGGTTCCCCGTCCCGTGTTATGGAAATCATGGAAGATGTCACGGCACAGAAGGCCAGCGAAAAGGAAATCCGTGTCCTCTCCCAGGCGGTGGAGTACAGCCCCGTTACCGTGGTGATCACGGATACCCAGGGTACTATCGAATACGTGAACCCAAGATTCACTCAAGTGACGGGATATACCTCTGAAGAAGCCATCGGACAAAACCCGAAGATTCTCAGTGCCGGACAAACCACTGCCGAGGAATACCGTGAGATGTGGGAAACCATATCTGCCGGTGGTATCTGGCAGGGAGAGTTTGTAAATAAAAAGAAAAACGGCGACCTGTACTGGGAAGCGGCATCCATATCTCCCATCTGCGACGTCAAGGGACAGATTATTCATTACGTGGCGGTTAAGGAAGATATCACCGGCCGAAAACAGATGATCAAGGAACTTAAATCCGCCAAGGAAATGGCGGAGTCCGCCACCCGGGCCAAGAGTAATTTCCTGGCCACCATGTCCCATGAGATACGGACCCCCATGAACGCCATCCTGGGTATGAGCCGGCTTGTGATGGAATCGGATCTGGACAACACCCAGCAACGTTATGTGTCCAACATTCACGGTGCCGCAGATGCATTGCTGGCCATCATCAACGATATCCTGGATCTGACCAAAATCGAAGCTGACAAGATGGATCTGATGGAGAAAGAGTTTCAACTGGGCGGCATTGTGGAGAAGATATTCAACGTGCTTAAATACACGGCCAGGGAAAAAGGGCTTTCACTGGTGTACCGCCACAATCACCCGATCCCCCTTTTTCTCATCGGTGATGCCACCCGGATCAGCCAGATTTTGATGAATCTTGTTGCCAATGCCCTGAAGTATACACCCAGGGGAGAGGTTGAGGTGATCTCGGATATTGAGCCGGACGGAAGCGGTAACACCCGACTTTGCATCCGGGTTAAAGACACCGGTATCGGCATGAATGATGCCCAGATGAAAAAGCTGTTCCAGCCCTTTACCCAATTGGACGATTCCACCGCCCGGAAATACGGGGGCACCGGCCTGGGTCTGTCAATAGTCAAACGGATGGTGGATATCATGGACGGACAGATATCCGTGAAAAGCACACCGGATGTGGGCTCTGAATTTTCAGTGGTCCTCCCCCTGAAATCTTCACACTCCGCAGGTATCCCCCACCTGCCGGTGGACCGCCTGGCCGGCACCCGGGCATTGATCATCGGCCGGCCCACATTGTTGTCCCGGACACTGGGTGCCAACCTCGGCCGTCTGGGACTGACGGCTGCCGCCGCAGAAACCATCAGCCAGGGTACCCGGGAACTGGAAACCCTTCAAAACCATACCTTTGTGTGCCTGATGCCGGATCTGTCGCTCGGGGATACACGGGATGATTCAACGGCG
>JAKSBB010000404.1 GCA_022361315.1 Desulfobacterales bacterium | reverse complement strand
TTCAACGGCGACCAGTTCGTCAACATCTGCCTCGCACAAAACGCCTGCCCCCAGTTCATCGCCTTCAAGATCTACAAACACTTCGTCGCCGACGTGGCCAAGCCCAACGACGCCGACCCCGACCAGAAGCGCGTGATCCTCAAGATCGCCGCCGACCTCCGCCGCCGCGATTACGACCTCAAGCCCGTCCTGCGCAGGCTGCTGCTGAGCGAGCACTTCTACGACCCGTCCGCGCGCGGCACAAAGATCAAGAGCCCCATCGAACTGACCGTCGGCACCATCCGCGCCCTGGCCACACCCCAGCGCAGCGGCCGACTCCTCCTCGACGCCCTGCGCATGATGGGCCAGGAACCGCTCAACCCGCCCAACGTCGCCGGCTGGCCCGGCGGCCGCACCTGGATCAACACCTCCACCCTCTTCATCCGACAGAACCTGGCCACCTACCTCATCACCGGCAAGCCCCCGTTCGACACCGGCTGGACCCGCAAGCAGATCAACTACGACGCGACGGCGCTGATCGAAGACATCAAGAACCCCACGCCGCAGGCCGTGGTCGATCGCCTGCTCGCCCTGCTGCTCGGCGGCGCCGCCCGACCCGAGAACCGCGCCGCGCTGCTCGCGTTCCTCAAAGATCACAACAACCGCATCACCAACGATACGCTCGTCGCTTTGCTCTGTCTGATCACCGCCATGCCCGAGTATCAGCTGTGCTGATCCGTGGCCCAATCGGAGTGCCGACATGACCGACAACGCCTACACCCGCCGCGTCTTCCTCCAGCGATCGCTGGCCATGGTCTCCGCCACCGGCACACTGCCGCTGTTCCTCCAGCGGTCGGCCTTCGCCATCGACGATCCGTTCGCCTACCGCCAGACCGCCAGCCGGCCCGGCGTCCCCGAAGACCGCATCCTCGTCGTCGTCCAGCTCGGCGGCGGCAACGACGGGCTCAACACGGTCGTGCCGTACGGCAACGGTCGGTACTACGACCTGCGCCCCGGTCTCGCGATCCCGGCGCCGGGGCAGGGCGGGGCCGGCCGCAACGCGGCCCTCGCGCTGGACGGGCAGCGGGGGCTGGGCCTCCACCCGAGCCTCACCGGGCTCAAGGATCTGCTCGACGACGGCGTGGCCTCGATCGTCCAGGGCGTCGGCTACCCCAATCCCAACCGGTCGCACTTCGCGTCGATGGACGTGTGG
>JAKSBB010000790.1 GCA_022361315.1 Desulfobacterales bacterium | reverse complement strand
TACAGCGTTTTGCTGTAACCCTTTGATTTTATTGGCGCGCCCGGCGCGATTCGAACACGCGACCTACGGATTAGAAGTCCGTTGCTCTATCCAGCTGAGCTACGGGCGCAACAGGACGATCTTTTACCAAAAAAGACCGGGCTTGTCCACAAAAAAATGATGACCATCTAATAATTTTCAAAAGATATTGCTTTATCCCAAAGTGTGGTAATGGTATACTTGCTTTTTAATTCAACCCGAAGGTTCTCTGAATGAAAAAAACTGCCGACCAGACAAAAGCTAAAACAAAAGATAAAAAAAATAAGCGACTGACCAAAGCCGACTTTCTGATCCCTGCGTCCAAAGCCAGGACCAGTAATTCCAAGGCCCTGGTAAAGTCGGATCCCATACAAAGCTACCTCAACGAAATCAACCGTTACAAGCTGCTGACCCGGGAACAGGAAGTGGAACTGGGCAAGCGGATTCAGGAAGAAGGGGATCAGGAAGCCGCCTATATCATGACCACCTCCAACCTGAGACTGGTGGTTAAAATTGCCCTGGAATTCCAGCGGATATGGATGCAGAACCTCCTGGATCTTATCCAGGAAGGGAATATCGGCCTGGTGCAGGCGGTGAAGAAGTTCAACCCCTATAAAAATGTTAAGTTCTCATACTATGCCTCATTCTGGATCAAGGCCTATATCCTCAAGTTCATCATGGACAATTGGCGGATGGTTAAGATCGGCACCACCCAGGGGCAGAGAAAATTGTTCTTTCGACTGAAGAAGGAAAAACAACGGTTGATCGAACAGGGGTTCGATCCCAAGCCAAAACTTTTGTCCGAGCGCCTCGGGGTCAGCGAGAAAGAGGTGGTGGATATGGACCAGCGCCTTGCCAACTGGGATCTCTCTCTGGACGAACCCTTGAAAAACGATTCCAATACGGAACGAATAGAATTCATCAATGTGGAATCCGACTCCTCTGAAGACCGGGTGGCCAAAAAGGAAATCGAAGATATTCTCCACACCAAGGTGAAGGCCTTCAAAAAGACCCTGAACGACAGGGAACTGGATATATTTGAGCGCCGGATCTTTTCCGACACACCGGAAACCCTCCAGGAAATCGGCGAAATATACTCCATTTCCAGAGAACGGGTGCGACAGATTGAAAACAACATCCTCAAAAAAATGAAAGCCTACTTTAAAAAAGATATGCCGGACTTCGACATGTACGACCACACCCAATAACAGCTGATAAGGTTACGAGTTCATGACATATTTCACGCGTTGCATCCCTATGGCTTTGTTTCGCCCGAAGCTTCTGATGTTTCTGATAGTGATGATACCGGTAATGACGGGTTGTGTCCGGAACACCGCGGCCCCTGTACCTGCCGAAGGCCCAGCAGAGGCCGGCACCGTCATGACAGAAACCGGTTCGACCATGGCTGAAGAAGACCTGGCAGCCGAATATTTCTATATGAAATCCAGACGTCTTGCCAATAAAGGCAATACGGAAGCTGCCATAGACGCGCTTGAATCAGCCATCGCAAAGGATCCGGACTCCTCTTTCCTCAAGCGGGATCTGATCGTTCTGCTTCACAAGCTCAAACGTTCGGATCAGGCACTGGCACTGGCAAAAAAACTGGCAGAGCAGGACCCGGATAACGTGGAAAACCTCATGCTTCTGGTCCAGTTGAAACGGGGCGGGGAGTATGATCGTGAAATGTCCGACCTACTCAAGAAAATCCTTGAACTTGACCCTGAAAACCAGGATACCTATCTCCGCCTGGGTAAAATTTATCTGGATACGGAAGCCTTTGACGATGCCCTCGACCTGTTCACAAAGATGACACAGGCCTTCCCGGACAACTATGTGGCCTATTTTTACCTGGGGGAATCCTACCTGAACAAAGGCAAAACAGCCAAAGCCGTCACCGCTTTTGAAAAGACCCTTGAGCTGGCACCGGATCTGGCGGAGCCCAGGTTCAGATTAGCAGACATCTATCAGGGTACCGGTTCGGACAAGGGCAGAGACAAAAACAAAGCGAAGATCCTGAAACTCTACAAAGAAATTCTGGAGCTGCAACCGGATAACGACAGGGCCATGATGGAACTGGCCCTTTTCTATTATCAGGACAATCAGATGGACAAGGCTGATCCCCTGTTCGCCCGATTGAGCCAGGCCATGACCGAAAATCCCCGGATGATCATGACGGCCGTGGACACCTTTATCAGCCGGAAGCGTTACAATGAAGCAGTGATCGTTTTCACCCAGCTTCGAAAACTGGACCCGTCCAACGCCAACCTGAACTTCTTCCTGGGCATGGCCCATGAAGCCCTGGATCAGACGGATAAGGCCATTGAATTCTACCTCAAAGTGCCCCCGGATCATCCCCAGTACAAAAAGACCATCCTTAGCATTGCCTTCCTCTACCGCGATAAAGGCAACATTAGAGAAGCGTTACGGTTTCTGGAACAACACCACAACCAGAGCCCGGCAGACATTGATATTATCTCTTACCTGGCCTCTTTTTACGAAGAGGACACGCGCTACGACACCGCCATAACCTTGCTGCAGGAAGGGCTGAAGAAGAGTCCGGAAAACACCACACTCCTATTTAAACTGGGAACGATCCAGGACAAAGCCGGACAACGTCAGGCATGTATCAACACCATGAAAGCCCTCATCCGCCTGGATCCGAACCATGCCTCTGCGCTGAATTACCTGGGATACACCTATGCGGAGATGGACATCCACCTGGACGAGGCGCTGGACCTGATTAAACGGGCACTCGATATCAGGCCGGACGATGGATATATCACCGACAGCCTGGGCTGGGTGTACTACAAGAAGGGCGACTATGAAAAGGCGGTGTTCCACCTGGAAAAAGCAGCCCGGATATCTGAATTTGAAACGGTAATCGCTTCCCACCTGGGGGACGCCTACCTTAAAACCGGTCAACCGGACAAGGCCATGGCGGCCTATCAAAAAGCGCTGGCCAATGCCGATGCAGACACCCATAAAAAAGAGATTAAAGATATAAAACAGAAGATCAAAGCGATCAAGGCCGGGGAAAAGGCTCTGGATTAAGCAGATGATTTGCTTTAAACAATACCTGCGTTGGATTTGCCCCCTGCTTCTGGCATTGGTTATCTGCAGTTGTGCCGGTCTCAAAACAGATCCGGTAACCGAAGAAAAAGCGGTGGCAATGATTGAAAAGGCCCGTGCCTTTAACCGGCATATCTCCACCGGCAAAGGTACAGGCTGGCTGAACATCGATACCCCGGGAAAACGGGAACGTTTTAAAATCGCCTGGGCGGCAGGCACTCCCAACCGTCTGCGGCTGACCATGATACTTTCGGGTCATCCCTTTGAAACCATTGCCGCATCCGGACAATGGGTGACCTTTGTTTCCCACACCGGCCGCCACAACCCCCATACCACGGTTTCAGCAGATCCGAATCTTGACACCTACATTGATATTCCGATCAAACTGTCTGAAATGATAACCGTTCTTCTGGGACAAATCCCGATCCGGCCCTACGACCGGGCATGGCTTGACGCGGATGGTCCGGATACCGTGGTTACCTCCCGGTATTTTTACGAACCCCTCCAGAAAATAACCATGGCCCCTGAGGGCAGGATCAGCCGATACCGGCTGGAAGACACAGAAGGTACACTCATCTACAGCATTACCTACACAGGGTTTAAAAAGACCGGGGATATCCACCTGCCCACAGCCCTCACCCTCACAGACGGCACCGGCCGCAGCCTCCGTCTCAGGCTGACAACCATGATCCCCAATGCCAATGTAAAAGAATCGGTATTCAGGTTGACAGCCACAGGATCGTGACCATTATCTAATCGTATTTTAAACTTACGACACTTCTCATAAGGAGAAATTTAATATCATGATTCATGAGAACCCAGAGCAGGCAAAAAAAAGCAAAGGCTGCCCCTCCCAGGGTGGTGGTGCTGACATGGCAAAAAAACAGCAGGAACAGCAGGCAATGATCAAAGCCAATCTTGCCAAGATCAAACACAAGATCTTTGTCCTGTCCGGCAAAGGCGGGGTGGGAAAATCCTCCGTATCCGCCAACCTGGCTGCTGCCCTTTCCAAGCGCGGTTACAAAACCGGCCTGATGGACGTGGATGTACACGGCCCTTCCATCGCCCAGATGTTCGGCATGACCGAACTCCTGGATCTCAGCCCGGATCAGCAGACCCTGATGCCCAAGCAGATCAACGAAAACCTTAAAGTGGTTTCCGTCCAGGCCCTGATGCAGGACAAGGACCAGGCCATTATCTGGCGCGGCCCTGCCAAAACCGGCATGATCCAGCAGTTCGTGGGTGCCGTAAACTGGGGTGAACTGGACTTTCTGGTCATTGACGCCCCTCCGGGCACCGGCGACGAACCCCTCACCGTTGTCCAGACCATTCCCGAGGCCCAGGGCGTTATCGTTACCACCCCCCAGGAAGTGGCCCTGGCAGACATCAGAAAATCCATCTCCTTCTGCAAGACCGTTAAGCTGAAAACACTGGGTATTGTGGAAAACATGGCCGGATTCACCTGCCCCCACTGCAACGAAGCCATCGACCTGTTTAAAAACGGCGGCGGAGAAAAAACAGCCAAGGCCCATGGTCTTAATTTCCTGGGTTCCATCCCCTTTGACACCCGGGTGGTGGATGCCGGTGACCAGGGTTCCCCGGTCATGCTGGAAGAAGAGGAAAGCGCCTTCACCGAAGCCTTTGTCAAAGTGGTGGACAACATCGTTGAAAACCTGTAGTCCTTTGGCATGACGGATCGCACAACTGCCAGGGCATTGAGGGAACGCCTCCTGAAACAGGAGGCGACCACCCTCAATGCCCTGGCCTGTTTTTCAGATACCGCTGTCAGACGAAATCCGGAGGCCCTTTCAGACACCGAGTACCGCCCGGCCTTCTCCATTGATGCAGACCGGATTTTAAACTCCATGGCCTACACCCGGTACTCTGATAAAACCCAGGTGTTTTCCCTGATCAACAATGACCATCTCACCCACCGGATTCTCCATGTCCAGATGGTTTCCCGGGTGGCCCGCACCATCGGCCGCGCCCTGGGACTGAACACGGATTTGATTGAGGCCGCCAGCCTGGGTCACGATATCGGTCATCCCCCCTTCGGTCACGACGGAGAAGGATTTTTATCCCGCCTCACCAAGGAAAACGGCGCCGGTGCTTTTCACCATAATATTCAGAGCATCCAGTTTTTGGACCGGATCGAAAAAAAAGGAAAGGGATGGAACCTGACCCTCCAGACCATGGATGCCATCATCGGTCACAACGGGGAAGCCCACACCACACGCCTTTACCCGGCCCCGTTAAAACCTTTTGACGTCTTTGACAGCCGGATCCGGCAGCCAGGACAGCAGGCCGACACCGTCCCTATGACCCTGGAAGGCTGCGTGGTTCGTATGGCGGACACTATTTCATACATCGGCCGGGACCTTGAGGATGCCATCCGGCTGGGACTGGTGGACCGCAGCCAGGTACCGGCAAGCTGCGAAAAGCTGCTGGGCAGCACCCAGGGCACCATCGTTTTCAGCCTGGTGACGGATCTGATCCAAAACAGCCTGGATCAGCCCTATATAGGGTTCTCCACAGATGTCGCAGGGGCACTGAAGACACTGAAAACCTTTAATTACAGACACATTTACAAAAACCCGGCGATAAAGCAGCATCTCACCGGCATCGGGGATATATTCACCTATCTCTTCGATACCTACATGGAAGACCTGGAAATGGACCATAGAAAATCAGTCATTTTCACTGAATTTCTGGATGGTATGGATGACATATATACCGGCAGCCACACCCCGGCTGAAATTGTCCGGGACTTCATTTCAGGCATGACGGACTCCTATTTTATCCGCCAGGCCCCGGATCATCTTAAACCGGAAACCATTGACCATGTTTGATAACCGACACATCTACCGCAACGACCATGGCAAAAAAGGCCTCATCAGCTTCACCGCCACGGTCAAGGAAACCAACCTGAATATCCAGGCGGATTTAGACCTGAGCGATGCCGCGGTCCGCGCCATCCTACGGCACCGGCAGTACATCGAAACCCATATAAAGCATCATCCTGAATTTGCCGAAAGTCTCGCCCCCCTGCCCGCTGTAACCCCGGCCCCTGGTATCATTACGGAAATGATTGAGGCGGCACAAATTGCAGGGGTCGGCCCCATGGCTGCGGTGGCAGGGGCAGTTGCGGAATTCACCGGCAGGGATCTTCTGGATCTTTCCAATGAGGTGCTGGTGGAAAACGGCGGGGATATATTTGTGAAGTCCGACGCGGATATGACCTTTGGCATCTATGCCGGAGATTCCCCCCTGAGCATGAAAACCGGTATCAAAGTTGCCCGCCGTCCCGCGCCCTTTGCCGTATGTACCTCGTCAGGAACCCTGGGCCATTCCAAAAGCTTTGGCCGGGCAGATGCGGCCTGTGTCCTGGCCGCTTCATGCGCCCTTGCGGATGCGGCAGCCACAGCGTTAGGCAACCGGGTTAAAACACCGGATGATATTCAAGCCGCCATTGATGCCGGAAGAGAGATGAAGGGTGTTGAAGGCATCGTAATCATCGCGGGTAAACAGATTGGTTTATGGGGAGACATCCAGCTTGTAAAATTGTAGCCTCCCCATTATCATTGTTTTAATAGAGCGTTCCCACCTTCTCCTCAACCGCCCGAACAATTTCACCGCTGCGGAGCAAGGCCTTGACCTTAGCAATATCCGCAGACAAAAACCGGTCCTCTGTCATGTAGTCCACCTCATTCCGGATGACTTCATAGGCGGCCATGGTACCTTCACCGGCCTTCAGGTTGGTAAACAGATCAATGGCCTGGGCGCCGCAGAGCAGTTCAATGGCGATAACCTCTTCCACATTCTCTACGATGTCCCGGCATTTCCGAGCCGCCACAGCCCCCATGGATACATGGTCTTCCTTATTGGCCGACGTGGGAATGGAATCCACGGATGCCGGATGGGCTATGACCTTATTTTCGGAGACCAGGGCCGCGGCTGCATACTGGGCAATCATGAAACCGGAGTTGAGCCCCCCGTCCTCCACCAGGAAAGCCGGCAGACCGGACAACTGTGGATTAACGAGACGTTCGATCCGCCGTTCTGATATATTGGCCAGCTCGGCAATGGCGATGCCGAGGAAATCACAGGCCAGAGCCAAAGGCTGGCCGTGGAAGTTACCGCCGGACAGGAATTCTCCGGATTCCGGGAAAATGAGGGGGTTTTCCGTGGAGGCATTCATTTCCACGCGGATCACACGGTCCACATATCCGAAGGCATCCCAGGAGGCGCCGTGAACCTGGGGAGAACATCTCAGGGTATAGGCATCCTGAACCCTGGAGCAATCCTTGTGTGAGGAAATGATCTCGGAGTTCTCCGTCATTTTGAGCATGTTCTGGGCCGCCTTCATCTGGCCGGTGTGGGGTCTTGCCCGGTGAATCCTGGGGTCAAAGGCCGACCGGGTGCCCATCAGGGTTTCCAGGCTGATGGCAGCCGCAATATCCGCGTGTTTGCAAAGATTCAGGGCATCGTGAAGGGCCAGGCAACCCAGGGCGATCATGAACTGGGTGCCGTTGATCAATGCCAACCCTTCTCCGGCTGCCAGTTCAAGGGGGGTAATATTCTTCAATGCCAGGGCTTCTGCCCCGGGCATCCGGCGGCCGTCCACAAAGGCCTCCCCTTCTCCGATGAGCACCAGGGAAAGGTGTGCCATGGGCACAAGATCCCCGGAGGCGCCCACGGACCCTTTTTCAGGCACCACGGGGATGATGCCGGTGTTCAGAAGGTCGGAAAGTTTCCGGATGGTCTCAAGCCGAAGCCCCGAATTTCCCCGGCAGAAATCGTTGATCCGCAGGGCCATCATGGCCCGGACCACATCATCCGCCATGTGGTTGCCCATGCCGGCAGCGTGGGACAACAGGATCTTCTTCTGCAGCTTTTTTGTATCCTCAAAGGAGATGGTCACATCGGACAACGCACCGAACCCCGTGGTCACCCCGTAGATCCGCTCCCCCTCCTTCACCCATTTATCCACCAGGGTTCTGGCCTTGTTGATCCGGGACTCGGATTCCACTGAAATGGCGGCATCCGCACCGTTGCGGGCAATGGCCACCAATTCGTCTAGCTGGAGGTTTTCACCGTTTAAAATTATTGTGTTTTCCATGTTATCTCCTGTGATCCACCATTTGTAAAAGAATTAGCGTGCATCCAATCATTGGGTATCATCCCCGTTTAAATCTGCCCTTCAGCGTATACCTGCTTCCCGGTGAAATCAGCCGGGAGTAGGTGGCCGCCCTGTCCAGCGCCCAAGTGCGCCGGGT
>JAKSBB010000785.1 GCA_022361315.1 Desulfobacterales bacterium | reverse complement strand
GCATACGATAATCAGGGGTTCACTGGACAGGTCGATATGTTTTTTATCTTCAACAAAATCCGATGAGATGGTTTTATAGCAGAGTTCCGACAATTTGATCCGGATTTCGTCTGCACTGGTTTTGTTGGCACCGGAACCTACGGTGGCCCAGTAATTTTTGGTGACGGCCCTGCGGTCGGCGGAATCTTTTATCTGGTCTTTCATTGACAGGACGCCGCGCATTTTTTCAGGCAGTTCCGTCAATGTCTGGACCTGTTCGGAGATAAACTCTGCGGATCTTGCCGACAGAATGGCTGTCATGTGAAGTCCCAGTATGGCACCGGCGGTGATCTGTGAGTAAAATGCTTTGGTGGATGCCACGGACATTTCAATGTCCCGGCCGGAACTGGTGTACAACACCCCGTCTGTTTTAAATGTGAGATCTGAATCCCTGCGCTTGACGATGGCAAGCGCCTTTGCAACGCAGGCCTTGATCATATCAACGGTCCGGTTGGTGTCCGTGGTGGTGCCGGACTGGCTGATGGCCACCACCAGGGTATCTGACATGGTATCTGTGCATTCGCCGTTGCCCACGATGCAGAAGCCTGACAGCTCAGACGCCTTTGACGCCCGTATATCGAGGCTTTTGTCTCCGAGATAATAGGTTAGCAGATCTGCGCATCCCTGGGCGGCGATGCCTGCGGTACCCTGGCCGATAAAGTATATGCGCTTTATTTTTCCGGAGACCAGGTCCGCTTCCAGGTCTTCGGGAATGATGTCCTGGCCCAGGCTTGTGCTGAGAAGCCCGGTTTCCGGATTCTGTTTGAATTTGTTTTCAATGGTTTTTTCAACCGACTGGGGGGATTCGGAAATCTCTTTCAGGAAGTAGTGCGGGTAATCCTGCCGGTCGATATCCCTTGATGTGATCTGGCTTTTCATGACATCCCCGGAGCCTAAAACGATGGGGGTATTGTCGTAATACAGTGAGCGAATCCCCTGAATGCCGCCGCCGTTATTCTCATCCAGAATGACAATCTGTCCGCGGTCTTCACCGTTGAGTTTGATGTATTCCTGGGTTTCCTCAACCACACCGTACAACTCTGATGCGGCAATATAGTGGTCCGGAGCAATGCCTACAAAAATCGCCTGACCGCTGCCTTTTTGCGCAAGAAATAGTTTTCCCGGTGCCAGGTCGGTGTGCATGGAGATGGCATGGGAGCCGTGAAATTCATTGACTGCCAGCCGGAAGGCTTCCTCCACGGTGGCGCCAAGCTTCAGGTGATGCTCTATCTGCAAGGGGATGAGCTTGGTGTCGGTATTGATACTCGGGTGGATCTTATCGTAGGTGGCCTCATGTTCGGTTTTGAGTTCCAGGTAATTGTCTATATCCCCGTTCAGGCAGACGTGAATAATTCCGGAAGTGGTCACCTTTTTGTCCGTCGGGGTATTGTCCACCGGATGGCAGTTGGCCTCGGTGATATCCCCAACGGAAGCCCACCGGGTATGCGCGGAAACGGAGTTGGCCTCAAGGGGAAATCCCGACAGGTGCTGCAGTAAAAGATCATTCTTTATCTGTTTTCTGATGAAGGCGATATTGTCGCCTAATGCACCGATTTCCGCAGCAAATTTATACACAAAGGCGATGGTGACCCGGGGGGCCAGGTCGTCACCTTTGGCCGTGTTGACGGTGATACAATTGTTGGCCAATACCTGGTGGTTGGTCCTGGATTTCAGACGATCGGAGAGTCCGGCGTCGTTGATATGTTGCCGGTAGTTTTCCCAGGTGGTCTCTGTGAGGGTGAACATGACCGAGATCCCTGCGGAATCCCTTCCCCGGACCTCCAGTCGGTCGATGCTGTTGAGTACTGCGTTGATTCGTTTGAAAACGGCAATGGATCTGTCTTCAGGGGCATCTCCAAGGCGGGGGGTCAAATGACGTATGGCCAAAATGTTATCATGGATTTCTTTTTGCAGGCACCAGCAGACATCTTTTAATTTTTCCAACCGGTCCGATACCAGGGCCGCATCATCCTGATTCAGGTGAGACATGGCTGATTTGAACCGCTTTTGCTCTTCGGTGATGATACTTTCCAGCGCTTTGATGATGGAGACGAGGGATGCTTCCTGGCTGTCGTCGCAAAAAAGAGTGGTAAACACCTGTTCTTGTTTCAGGTATTGGGCGTTTTCGAATAAGCGATTTAAAACCTCATCACCGCCTAAATATGTATCCACAGACGGCATTTCCCCAGCGTCCGTGGCCGGCAGGCGGTTGGAAGCTATCGTATCCATATGGGGGCGAAAATCATCCAGAGGTGCGGCGGCGGTTGCCTGGGGGCCTTTGTATGCCACAAAAGCAGAGATGCCGCAATTCAAAACATTGGGGCGGTCGGGAAACAGAATCAGGGTATTCTCCCGGGCCCTGGCCAGGGGAATGCCGACACCGATATTCAGGGTTTTAATGGAATGAAGTACGTGTTGAAACCTTGATCGCATAGAATAAGTCATGGGCGTTGTTTCCTCGCCTGAAGGATGGGTGCTTATTTGTCCCTCGGCGTAAAATATGTTTTGAGCATATTCCTGGCATGGGTGCTGGCGCGGGTACCGATATACTTGCGGTGACCCACCACAACCGTTACCACCAGTGAATTGCTTCCTGATTTTTCTTTTCCGAACCCGGTGAACCAGTCATACTTGACCGTTCTTTTTTTATTGTAGAGGGAACCGGTTTTTCCACCGATGACCAGGGTGGAAAGTATTTTATCCCGGCTGTATCCCCGGAATGATTTTCTTGCCGTTCCGCTGGAAACGGTCTTTTGCATGATGCGGATCATTTCCCGGGCAGCGTTCGGCTGAATAGGGCTCTTATAGACTGCTTTATCACTTTTGTAAATTAAATCCTTGTCGGCGGTTTCCACCGTGTCCACCATCCGCGGGACGAGGATATTACCCTGATTAAGGATGCCTGTGACCATCATGGCGCCGAAGAGTGGGGAAATTTCCGTCTGGCGATTGAATCCGCACCCCAGTTCCGCCAGGTGGTAATCGCTTTCTGTGACGGCAAACCGGCTTGCGGGGAAATCGATGTCGCTGTCCGGTGATTGATTGAAACCGAAGTTGTGTGCATAGGTGTTTAGTTTTTCCCGGCCCAGGGAGAACTGACCGAGTTTACCGAAGACAGGATTTATGGAATCTGCAAATGCCCTGGCCAGGGTCACCCGGCTGGTATATTTGTTCCGCTTGGTGGTAAGCTGGCGTTTATAAAGCGTATACTTGTTCCCATTGAAATAAAGCGGGGTGCCTGCCGTGTAGCCCAGCGCGTCCACCGTTGCAGCCGCCGTAACAATTTTGAAAATACTGGCGGCAGGGTAATCTGTTGCCGTGCAGGGGTTTGCATCGGGGTCTGCAAGATCAAAGCCCGCCATGGCACGAATAAAACCGGTGCTGCCGTCCAGAGCAACCATGGCGATGCGTTGGGGTTTGCCACGGGTCAGGGTTTTCAGATGGGCCAGGGTCCCGGATAGAGATGCCTGAAGTCTGGGATCCAGCCGGGTGCGGATCCCATAGCTCCGGGACGGCGTATCCACGAAAAAGGTCTCTTTTTCTGAATTAAGAAAAACCGTGCCCCGAATCAATTGTTTCAACGCTGCTTTGGTCAGTTTGGGAACCTTTGGCGGGACGGTTTCAGCCGATGTTTGTTTCGGAGGGGCGGTTTGCCAGGGCATCTGGATATCCAGTATATCCAGGCGGAGGGCAGAAAACACCAGCACCGCCATGATTCCTGTGACCACGGCAAATTTGGTAGATCTGCGTAACAGGGTCTTCCGCCGTCTGCGGAGGATGAAATCAGACTGGTGCTGGCGCCATGAATTATTTTTTTTAAAGGTATACAAACTGCTATGTCCTGGTTTCCCTATCCCGGGCGGTGTTTATTTCACCGGATTGCCCGGCAGGGGCTCTCCGTTGAAGCCGGACAGGATCAGATCCTTTTTCTTGCTGGCAGCCAGAATCATTCCCTGGGACACTTCTCCCATGAGTTTGGCCTCTTTGAGATTGGCAACAACGATAACGGTTTTACCCACCACCTGGTCCGGGGTATAGCTTTTGCCGATGCCGGCCACGATCTGCCGGGTTTCGGCCCCAAGGTCCACCTGAAGTTTCAACAGTTTGTTGGATTTTTCAATTTTTTCAGCGGAGATGACCGTGCCGGCTCTCAGGTCAATTTTGGCAAAGTCATCAATGGTGATCTCATCCTTGAGGGCCGGCTTAAAGGGTTTGGCTTTTGGGACCTGGGCCGCCTTTTCTTTTTTCACCTCAATTCTGGGAAAAAGAATCTCCGGCTTTTCAAGGGTGATGCCTGTGGGGATCTGCCCCCAGGGGCGGATGGTATCCAGGGTGAAAATTCCATCCTCGGGCTGGGTCAGTCCCAGGGCCCGGGTGATTTTCAATCCGGTATCCGGCATGACCGGGGAGATCAGGCCGGCAACGGTGCGAAGTCCTTCCATGAGGTGATACAATACCGCCGCCAGATGGCCGGTTTTGCTTTCGTCTTTGGCAAGCGCCCAGGGTTCGTTGGTATCGATATATTTGTTCATGACGGAGATGAATTCCCATACGGCAGTCATCCCCTGGTGGAACCGGCACCGGGCCATGGCTTCGGTATAGGCTTCGATGGCTTTGATGGCATCTTTTTCAAGGCTGTACTGATCGTCCAGAGCCGGATCGGCACCCTGGACATTGCCTTTGAAGTAGCGGTGGTTCATGGACAACACTCTTGAAAACAGGTTCCCAAGATCATTGGCCAGATCTGAGTTAATCCGTGCCACGATGGCGTCTTCGGTGAAATTGGCATCCAGCCCGAAAACCATCTCCCGCATCAGGAAGTAGCGGAAGGCATCCACCCCGTATTCCCCGGTTACTTCCACGGGATCGGTGACGTTGCCGATGCTCTTGGACATTTTGCTGCCCTGGACGTTCCAGAAACCGTGAACGTTCAGGCCGTTATAGATGGGAAGTCCTGCGGCTTTCAGCATAATGGGCCAGTATATGCCGTGGGGTTTGATAATATCTTTGGCCACGAAATGACGGGCTGTGGGCCAGAAGGTTTTGAACCGGTTATCGTCGGGATATCCCAGGGCCGTAATATAGTTCACCAGGGCATCAAACCAGACATAGGTGACGTAATCTTCGTCAAAGGGAAGGGTGATCCCCCAGGTCAGCCGGGTTTTGGGGCGCGAGATACACAGGTCCTCCAGGGGTTCTTTCAGGAAGGAAAGCAATTCCTTCCGGTATTGTTCCGGCTGGATAAAATCCGGGTTGGTTTTGATGTGGTCCACCAGCCATTCCTGGTACTTGCTCATCTTAAAGAAGTAGTTGGACTCTTTAATGGTTTCCGGGGCCGTCCCGTGATCCGGGCAGAGACCTTCTACAAGTTCCCGCTCCTGATAAAAACGTTCGCACCCGAAGCAGTAGAGTCCCTCGTAGCTGGAAAAGTATATATCTCCACTATCATGGATCTTGGAAAGAATCGTCTTGACCACCTCGATGTGGTCCGAATCCGTGGTTCTGATAAACCGGTTGTTCTTTACATTGAGAAGGGGAAGCAGATCCTGAAAAAGCTGGGATATTTTATCGGCGTATGCTTTGGGGGTGGTGTTCTCCTTTTCGGCGGCCTGAACGATTTTATCGCCGTGTTCATCCGTGCCGGTAAGGAAAAAGGTCTCCTGCCCATCCATTTTTTTGAAACGGGTGGCCACATCCGCGGCAATTGAGGTATAGGCATGACCCAGGTGGGGTTTGGCATTCACATAATATATGGGGGTGGTATAGAATTGGTGGCTCATTTTTTCTTGGGTCCTGTTTTTTTTCTTTTCAGTTTGCTTAAGGGCACTTCCACCTCGGTCCGGTCTTCCAGACGGACAGTGATACTGCTTTTGAGAACATTCTGGCGGACGACTTTTCCCTTACCCTCTTCAATGGTGATGGGTTTACCGAGTTTGGGCATTTTTTTCTTGCAGGATTTATAGGTGGCGTTTTCAAAGGTCAGGCAGCACATGAGCCTGCCGCAGACCCCTGAAATTTTTGTGGGGTTCAGGGAAAGCCCCTGTTCCTTTGCCATTTTGATGGATACCGGTTCAAATGACTGCATGAAAGATGAACAGCAGAGCTCTCTGCCGCATTTGCCTAAGCCGCCGCAGTGTTTTGACAGATTCCGGATACCCACCTGGCGCATTTCAATGCGGATGCTGTACTCTTTTACCAGCAGTTTGATCAATTCCCTGAAATCAATCCGCCCGTCCGCCGTGTAGAAAAAGGTCAGCTTATTCCGGTCAAAGGTTGACTCTACACTGAACAGGTTCATCAGCAGACCCAGGTCGTTTATACATTTGATGCAGAAGTCGAACGCCCTTTTTTCCAGCTGTTTGAGTTCTTCACGTTTGATGAAGTCCTCTTTGGTGGCCAGCCGGACGATGCTTTTAAATTTTTTCTCTTTGGCGTCAATTTCTTTGGGGGGGCGGGCAATGGTACCGAATCCCAATCCCTGTTCGGTTTCCACAATCACCCGGTCTCCGGGATTCAGCACAAAAGCGGCGCTTTTGAAGTCGTATATTTTTCCTGCGGTTTTGAATCTGACACCGGCAACTTTGATCATATGCGTCCCTTTGATAAAGACATTTTCAGGAAGAAGCGGTCCAGTGTCAACCGGGGGCCGCTGTTGGAATTCAGCCTTTTTTCCGTGTCATGGAAGACCGTCATCCATTCGAGAAATGTCGGGTAAGTATACATCTGACTAATATCTGCAAATGCGTCGAAAAAATCAAGGTTAACTATCTGAGAGGAATCATATCTCAGCACACAGATGTCCCGCACAAGGGTCCTGAGAATAGCCATGGCGTCGGGAAGCTGATCCGGCCGGGCTGCAATTGTGCGGGATAAATTCAACCCCTTTCCCACAGATCCGGCACCGCTGCTGCGAATCAACTCCAGCACTTCCCCTATTAACCAGGCCCGCAATTGTTGCCAGGCGGCCCGTTCTCCGGAAGCGATTGGTTTTCCGGTATCTGAATCAGGGGATTTTCCGGCACAAATCAATGCCTGCCGGATGTCCGGCGGCAGGGTTTTGGAAAGGATGTGAGCGGTTTGGGGGGAAATTCCGTGTCCGGATACCAGTGCCTCTTTCAGCCGTCCCGGAGACATGGGGCGGAACCGGAACAATCGGCACCGGGAGAGAATCGTGGGCAGCAGTCGGGCTGTCCCCTCAGCCGTTAGGATGAAAAAGGTCCGTTCCGGGGGCTCTTCCAACACCTTCAGCAACGCATTCTGAGCCTGGATATTCATCCGATCGGCATCCTGAATCAGCACCATCCGGTAGGCGGCTTCGTTGGGCCGAACCGTAATTAAACGGCCTAGATCCCGGATCTGGGCGATGGTCAGATTTTTTTTCGCATCTTCCAGACCCACGCAGATCATGTCGGGGTGCATACCGGCAAGGATCTTTTTACATGAGGAACAATTACCACATGGATCGGGGCCATCCGTCAGACAATTGGCCTGACGGGCAAACCTGTAAGCCGTCTTCTCTTTTCCGGTACCCGGGGCGCCGGAAAAGAGAAGTGCATTGGGAATCCTGCCTGTCTGAATGAGTTGTGTTAATTCAGCTAAGGGGCTCTCGCTTACGCTTTCTGCCTGGGAAGGCATTCGGGTAAGGGGGCCGGATTGCTCAGAATGTTGATCATGCGTCAGCATTCATGCATGTTTGGTTTAGTAATCGACCCGCTCTTTTAATTCTTTACCGCATTTGAAAAACGGCAGACGTTTGGGGGGGATATTGACCTTCTGGCCGGTTTTGGGGTTCCGGCCCACATAGCTCTTATATTCTTTGATATGAAAGCTGCACAGTCCGCGTATCTCGACCCGTTCTCCCTTGACAAAGGAATCGGCCAGGGAGTCAAAAAATATTTTAATTACTTCGGCAGCTTCTGATTTTGTCAGATCTGCTCTGTCCTTTAACGTGGAAATTAATTCAAGCTTGTTCATAGAACCTCAAAATATGTAAACGATATCTTAATTTGTGTCAGGGTTTTAAAGAAAATTCAATAAAAAGTCAAGGAGTTATGATGTTAGATCCGGGATTTTTTCTACATTATCCAAATCCACTTCCAGACCCGCATATTGCCCTAAAAGATCGATCTTTACGATGACCCGCCCCTGACCCTTATGTCGGTAGAATTCGCCTTTTAAACCGGCCATAGGGCCTTCCAGTATCATCACGGGGTCGCCCTTCTTCAACTGAACGATGGCTCCGGTGATCAGATCCTGGGAGGTGGATGTCAATAGCTTCAGCGCCTCTATCTGGTGCCCGGGCACGGGGACAGGTCCCTTGGTTGACCCTAAGAGCCTGACGGCTCCGGCAGTTTTCAGAATTTGCAACTGGTCCTGTGAGGCAACAGTGGAACGTACAAATATATACCCCGGGAAAAGTGGGGTTTCAATCATCAGTTTCCTGTCTTTACGCTTGCTTTGCCTGCGCATTTTGGGAAGAAATGCGTCGATTTTTTTCTGGCGGACCTTCGTATATACGGTCTGCTCAAAGTTGCTCCGGGTTAACAGAGCGAACCAATGGTACTGCTTCATCATTTGCTGCCGAATTCTCCTATGCCTTTCAGGGTCACCATGAAGGCGATGCTTTTATCTGCGGATGAATCTTTGAATTCCAGGGCCAGCTTCCAGCATTCCTTATCAAACTGGAGGCCGGCAAGGGTCTCGATGGTCTTATCTTCATCCAGATCATTCTCGAACGAGTAATAGGCCATCAGATAACTGGTGATAAGGGCATTAAACCGGGTCAGCCAGGAATGGGTGGTGCTGCTCTCATACCTGTAAGACGTGTAAATACTGTCTCCCCGTTTATCCTTCAGTTTTGCCCCGACCTTCACCTCTGTAAAATGTTCGTTATTGGGATCAAATGCGACTTCGCCGTCACTTTCCAGATAGGTGCAGGGATAAAGTTCGTACTTGAGTTTCAGATCCTGCCAGGGGTCATCCGCTGCATCATTCCCGTCTCGTTCATATTTGATGTTGTAGTCCTGGTACAATTTTATCCAGGCGATTTCTTTGTAATTTTTTTCCGATGTGCCGTCGGGCTTTTTAAGGGTGGACCGCGTGGTGAATGTATTGGTCAGAGACCAGGTGACAAGGTTTTCATCGGTGATTTCGTCAAGGGTATCGAATATGGGCTGGTCTTCCTCATGCGCCTCGGATACGAACCGGTATTCAATCTTTGGCACAACCCTGTGCTTGAGTTTATCCACCGTGGTGCTGCCAAGGGTAAATACCCGATCAAAGCTGGTGGACAAATCCGCCCCTGCTTCATAAATCCCACGGGTCCTGAAATTTTCATCATCACCGCCGGCATCCGTATAGTCTTCGGCGTGCCATGCCGTTCCCCGGGCCCCGATAAAGGGATCAAAGGAAAGGAGTTTACCCAATTTAGCGGGATAGTAGAGTCTGGGGTAGATATCGAACCGCTGGCCTTTTACCAGTGGCTCTGCTGCGGTTTCATCCGTATCTTTTCTGTAAAAGGACCTGAATTCGGAATCCAGCCGGTAGTGGAAGCCGGTGTTGCCCAGCTTCTGGCGGTGGGCATCAAATTCAATGGCCGGAAGGGTCTGGAGGGTGGTGTCATCCGTGTCCTGCTGTCTGGCTGCAACGTCGTCATACCAGGTGGCCTCGATGTTCAGATTATGGTGGGCCCATTTTCGGGAAACCAGCAGACTGTTTTCCCGGGTGGTATCGTCATACTCATCCAGGCTTCGCCCGAACATCTCTTCGAAGTCGGATTTCAATGCGTCATAGCCGGAGAATCCGTCCTTGAATTCCAGCAGGTAGTCTTCATCGCTGACAATGTCCAGATCCAGCTTGGCCTTGAACTGGTAAGGAAGTTCCTGGTCATGCTTCATCCGGATCCAATACCTGTCATGGTTGTCCCGCTGACCCGTTGAATCAAAACTGTAATCCTCTGTGGCATCGGTACCGTCGTCAATTTTATCGTCATCCAGATATTCGGCCACCAGCATACCCTTTGACTTCGGGCTCAGGATATACCGCAACTCGCCTGCAACCTTTACACCGCGGTCTGACATATAATGGGCGTACAAAGTGGCATCGGCGTTTCTGGACAGCGCAATGTACAGGGGTTGTTCATATTCAAACCCTTTGCGCTCGGAGCTGGTCACCCTGGGAAAGAGAAGACCTGTCTGCCGTTTGTTTTTTACCGGAAAAACCAGGTAGGGGGAGTAGAGTACCGGTAGGTTTTTTGCCCAGACGGCAGTATGGCTTGCCTTACCGTACCCTTCGATGGTCACCTGTATGTTCTTTCCTGTGATTTTCCAGTCCGGTGTGTCTCCGTTACAGGTGGTAATGGTGCCCTTGGCAGCGTCATAGGTGAACTCTCCTGTTTTTCTGAAGTTTTCCCCGGTTATATAATAGTTACCGTCCTGAATAAAAATGGTTCCCTTATTGATGGTACCCTTTTCAGAGGCCAGGTTGATCTGCATGGCATTACATGTGATGGTGTCTCCCCCAGATATGAAGAGGACGTTGCCCTGTGCAAAGGCATCTTTTGTTTTGTTTGAAAACTCTACGTAATCCGCTTCCAGCCGGGTTTTCCCGCCGGTAATGACAACGTTGTCTTCAGCCACATAGAGTTCCCGTTCATTGTCATAGGTGACCATGAGGGCTTCGATGTGCCAGGAGATTTCTTTGGGGTTTTCCATTTGGGGCATGGCAAAGACAACGGCTGCCGGAACAAGACAGAATACCAGGGTGGAAATCACTGCGGGCAGCAGGTTTTTCCTTAAAAACAAAGGGCTCATGGGCTTCCCACTAATAAATTGCACAACGTTAAAATTTACTGTATAAAGCCATTTTATAAGTTAAAAGTCAAGGCTAATGGCTGAATTAGAAAGGCGTTTGCGCGACTTCCGGCGCTTCCGGCCCGGTTGCCCTCGGTCCGAAACGAAACGCTTATAAAATTGAATCGCTTAATATATTGAATAAGGACCGAAAGGAAAAAGATGGCCCACTCCATCATAGATTCAATCGGCAACACCCCCCTCGTGGAGATTCGAAAACTCAATCCCGTACCCGGGGTAAAGATTCTTGCAAAACTGGAATACATGAACCCGGGGGGGTCCATCAAGGACAGGGCTGCCCTGTTTATGATAAACCGGGCTGAGGCCTCCGGAGAATTGACCCCGGAAAAAACGGTGATCGAAGCCACCTCGGGAAATACGGGCATCGGTCTGGCCATGATCTGCGCGGTCAAGGGGTACCGCATTGCATTGACCATGGCGGAAAATGCCAGCGAGGAGAGAAAGCGCATCCTTCGTGCCAGAGGGGCTGACATTATCCTGACCCCCCGGCATCTGGGGTCGGACGGGGCCATTGAGGAGGCCTACCG
The DNA here is from genome assembly GCA_022361315.1 of Desulfobacterales bacterium. The sequence continues at coordinate 4,805 of JAKSBB010000785.1, read as the reverse complement.
CCTTGCCCGGGAATACCCGGATCAATACTTTCTAACGGATCAATATAATAATGAAGCAAACTGGATGGCCCACTATCATACCACCGGCCCAGAAATCATGTCCCAGACAGATGGGGCGGTATCATCGGTGGTGGCCACTGTCGGCACCTCCGGCACGCTGATGGGGTTGTCCAGGTATCTCAAGGAACAGAACAAAGAGATCCGCATTGTCTGTGCCGAACCCTATCTGGGGCATAAAATCCAGGGGCTCAAGAATATGAAGGAATCGTATACCCCTGAAATTTTTGACAAGTCCATTCTGGATGAGAGTATCCACATTGATGATGACACAGCCTTTGATATGGCGCGTCAACTGGCCCGGGAGGAAGGGCTTTTTGTGGGTATGAGTTCCGGTGCTGCCATGGCGGTGGCCATAGAAGAGGCCAAACGGATCGGGCAGGGGACCGTGGTGGTGATTCTTCCGGACTCCGGCGAGCGGTATTTGTCAACGGATCTTTTTTCTGTCAAAAAGACCCTCCACCTGAATCTTTACAATACGCTGACCCGCCAGAAACAGGCGTTTACACCTGCCGGAGAAGCCGGGATCGGCGTTTACACCTGCGGGCCCACCATACACAGGCGCCCTCATATCGGTCAGTTCAGGCGTTATGCATTTACGGATCTTCTGATCCGGTACCTGGAGTATCAGCAGTTTAAAGTCAATCATGTCATAAATATCACGGACTATGATGATAAGACCATCGCGGGTGCCAGGGACGCCGGGTTATCCCTTGATGCGTTCACCCGGCCCCACCTGGACGCATTTAAAAAGGATTTGAGTGACCTGGGGATACGAAAGGCCCAGTCGTTGCCGAAGGTCTCTGCCCACTTTTCTGAAATGATCGATTTGGCAAGAACCCTGGTAAACAAGGAGCACGCCTATGAAAAGCTGCACTCCGTTTATTTTGATCTGGCCAGTCTGAGTGATTACGGCCTGCTGTCCAACGTCGACCTGGAAAAGATCAGACTTGGGGCTACCGTTGATCTGGATGAGTACGAGAAACAAAACCCCAGGGATTTCACCCTGCTTAAACGGGTGCGCCTCTCTGAACTCAAGCAGGGGGTGGGTATCAAAACCGAGTGGGGAAACGTCAGGCCGTCTCTTCACCTCCAGTGTGCCGCCATTTCCATGAAGTATCTTGGCAACTGCTTTGACATCCATACCGGAAGCCGGGAACTCATGTTTCCCCATCACGAAAATGAAGTCGCCATTGCAAAAGCTGCCACGGGAGAAGATCTGGCCAATGTCTGGGTGCACTGTGATCCGGTAAGGTATGACGGGTCTCTTGGGGTGGATCGAATCGAAGATTTGACCCTCGACCATCTGACGCGTCAGGGGTGGGAAGAGAAGACCATCCGTTTCTGGCTGATGTCGGCCCACTATCGTAAACCCCTTATCCTGTCCAGAAAAAATCTTGAAGATGCACGGTTTACCCTGGCAAAGATCAACCGGTGTATTGATACACTGGATGCCGTGACAGGCCGTTCTGATGCCGAGGAGATCGAACAGACTGCCTATGATATCAGGCAGGCGGTTGTTTCAGCCATGAGCGATGATCTTAAGGTGCCGCATCTGGTCTCCGGACTTCTTTCCAGCGTAAAACAGATCAATCGTCTGCTCAGCCAGAACCGGGTGGGGCCCAATGGTGCCGCCCGTCTGCGGGCATGTTTTCAGGATGTGGATCAGGTGTTGAACATATTTGATTTCAGTAAAAAGATGGAATATTCCAATGCGGTGCAGTCTCTCATTAACGAACGAGAAGCTGCCCGGCAGAAACGGGACTTCCGGACGGCGGACGAGATTAGAGATAAGCTCGAAGCCATGGGGGTTTTCGTTCATGATAAAAAGGTAGAACTATAATGAGACCCATTTGTTTTTTCCCGTTTACGTATATGGATCCGGAGCAGACCAAAACCGTGACCACCTTTTTTTCCCAGACCCGGATTTTGGACCTGGGATCAGAAGTGTCGGCAGCTATGGTGCCCCATATGGATCAGAAGGCGATCTTACCGGTGGCTCCCCCCGAGGAGACATTGCAGATGGCGGAACTTAGAACGCGGGAGTACCTGGAGTGGGCCAAGCTCCACCGGGGCAATGAGAGAAATCTGAAGGCCTTGATGCGGGAGACTGCTTACTTCAGGGACGATACCGGCCCGTCGAGCATACAGTCCCAGATACGACGGGGCATGACCGGGGGGGCTGAGAAAACCGATACCCGGGAACAAGATCCGTTATTGTTCCTGAAACTGGCTGAAATCTGGGACAGGGACAATGATGTCATCCGCCAGGAGTTGAAGGCGCTTGATGCCGGGAATGCGGCTCTGTTTGCGGAACTCAAGGGGGAGTTGCCCCAGGAGGAAGCCGGTGGTGATCTCACAAATCCGGCAGATGATGGAAGGGATTCGGGAGAGACGATGACCGGTGAACGTATCTCCGCCTGGTGTGAGATGGCAGAAAAGACCGGACTGATGACTGAAACCAATGGAGCCCCCCTTCTGGTGACCACGAGTCCGGCGGTAATGGAATATTTGGAAACCAGTGCGGATGAAGTGATAAATGGGCTTGACATTGAATCCATAAAAGTGCATGAAAGTGGATGTGCCTGCAAGGAGAGATGGCAACAGGACTTAATTGAAATCCTTGAACACCCCCTTTCAAGCAACGCACCCACCGGAAATAAACCTGCAGAAAGTTTTGATTGTTGTTCCCTGTCAGGGCAGATAAAGCTCAGCATTCTTTCCGGTGAGAGGTTGGAACAAACCGTTAAATTTCCAGGCGAACGGCTTGCGGCCTGCCTGGTAAAACTAAACTCATAAAAGACTTGATTTTAGCAAAAAATATAGTGTAAAAGCGTTTTTTGAATCAGGTATCAATTGAAACAATGAGTTTATAAAATTGTACCATTAAATTTTTTTTAAGGAGGCTATTAAAATGGCATTTAATCCGATTGTTGACGAAGCAAAATGTGTTGGCTGCGAAGAATGTGTAGACGTATGTCCCGTAGAAGTATTTGAAATGGAAGACGAAAAGTCCGTAGCTGTTAATGCTGAAGAATGCATGGGCTGCGAAAGCTGCGTAGAAGTATGTGAAGAAGACGCCATCGTCATCGAAGAAGACTAAGTCGACGCGTTTGTAAGACGATAGCCCGGACTGCTGCTCGCAGTCCGGGCTTTTTTTATGCTTGATTTCTATCCTATTCTATCTTTTTCTATTCTAACCCGATACATTTTCATCGGCCGGTTTTATTCCAGAGGGCTTGTTGGGTTGGCCGGCAGGTGATCCTGTTTCAGATCGCGTCATATTTGTCAGGTATACACCGCTCACCACCAGGGCCGCCCCCACGAGAATATCCGCTGTAACGGTTTCATCCAATATAAAATATGAAAGGATCAGGGCGCTCACCGGTACAAAATTAATAAACACACCCGACCGGGTTGGACCGATGGTACGAATGCCCTGGTAATACCAGTAAAATCCCAGCACGGTACCGAAAAACCCAAGATAGAAAAGGCTGCCCCATTCCGGGATACCGTAACCGGAGACTTTACCCGCCATGCCGTTGGCAATCGCAGGTACCAGAAGCATGACCGTGCCCGCCAGAGACGAATAGCAAACGGAAACCAAAGGACTCAGGCCGGCCATAAGCGGTTTGCCCAGTATCGAGTAGGACACCCAGGAGATAACGCAGCCGAATATGGCCAGTTCGCCTTTGCCGATGCCCGACGTGAGGATGGAGGAGAGATTCCCCTCCGATATGATCAGCAGGGCACCGGTAACCGAAAGGACAAGGCCGATTCCTTTCCGGGGAGTTAGCTTGTCTTTGAAGAGCAGGGCGGCTGCCAGGCTGATGAATATGGGGTTGGTGGCAATAATCAGCGAGGCCCGGTTGGCATTGATCATCCCAAGACCTGTGAAAAAGAACAGGTTATAGGCAAAAATACCCGTAAGGCCTGAAAAGAATACCAGCACTGCCTGCTGAAGGTTGAGTCCCGGTAGCTTTTTTTCGGTTTTCAGGGTCAGGATGAGTAAAAAGAAGGACGCAATGGCAAAACGCAGAAATGCGGCTGAGTATGGATCAACGGTTCCGGCAATCCCTCTGCCGGCAATGAAGGTGCCGCCCCAGAAAAAAGCGGTGAGGAGCAATTTGATATAGGTCATTTTATTCGAACCTTCTGATACGTGTTCATAAAAGATAAAAACAACTAAGCTTGGAAAGGCCAAAAGTCAAGCTGATTTTGCACCGGATTTTCAATCCTGTTTTTAGTCCGGGGGGTTTACAAGGAATTGGCTGAGACGTATAAAATGAAGATGGAAACGTTGGTCAAATATTCCACAATCAAAGGGGTACCATGCAATCTGTTTCGCGAAAGCAATTTGATTCAAAGTCCATCTGTCAGGCCCTGATATCTGCCCGTCTCATCTCAGCCGACCAGGCCAGGGATGCCCTGCGAAGGGAAAACCAGATCCGGGAATCCCTTCTTGGAAAAGATGCCGGTAAAACCGGTGTGGACAAGAAGGCCGCCCTCATGGGAATCTCCTTCATTGATGTGCTGATCAAGCTGGCCTTAAAGCGCCTGGATCAACCTGAAAAAGAAGTGGATGAGGATTTGATCTATAAAACCCTGGCAGCAAGCTGGAAGATCCCCTATAAAAAAATTGATCCGTTGAAACTGGAACTTAACCTGGTGACCGGTACTATCTCAAGGTCCTTCGCCCTGAAGCATCTTCTTCTTCCCCTTAAGATGGAAGAGGGGAAACTGGTGGT
>JAKSBB010000385.1 GCA_022361315.1 Desulfobacterales bacterium | reverse complement strand
CACCCGCGCCGCCTCCGGCACCGTTCTCAACGCCATTGCCCCGAACCTGCCCGTTCTCATGGGCGGCTCCGCTGACCTGGCACCGTCCAACAAGACATACCTGACCTGCTCCGAGGAATTCCAGAACGAAGCCTGGAGCGGCAGAAACATCCGTTTCGGTGTCCGGGAACACGCCATGGGCGCCATCATGACCGGTATGTACCTGCACTCCGGCGTCCGTCCCTACGGCGGTACTTTCCTGGTATTTGCCGACTACATGCGGCCGGCCGTCCGTGTGGCCACCCTGATGAAGCTGCCCCTGATCTACGTATTCACCCATGACTCCGTAGCCGTGGGCGAAGACGGCCCCACCCACCAGCCGGTGGAACACCTGGCCTCCCTGAGAGCCATCCCCGGGCTGAACGTCATCCGCCCGGCAGACGCCAACGAAACCGCCATGGCATGGCGTAAGGCCCTGACCACCCAGGATGCCCCCACGGCCCTGATCCTCAGCCGTCAGAAACTGCCCACCCTGGATATGCCTTATAAAGACGGGGATGCGGAATACGGCGGTTACACCGTGAAAGATGCGGGTCTGAAAGCCGATATGCTTCTCATCGGCACCGGTTCCGAAGTTCACATCTGCGTGGAAGCCGCCGAGATCCTTGAAAAGGAACACAACATTAAGGCATCCGTGGTTTCCATGCCGTCCTGGGAGCTGTTTGAAAAAGCACCGGCCCCCTACAAAGAAAGAATCCTGCCCGCCACCGTCACCAAACGCCTGGCCGTTGAAGCCGGTATCCCCATGGGCTGGGAAAAATATGTGGGCAACGAAGGTAAAACCATTACCATCGAGCGTTTCGGTGCCTCCGCCCCCGGCGGCACCGTTCTCAAGGAGTTTGGTTTCTCCGCTGAGAATATCGTTAAAAACGCCCTGGAATTATAAGCGCGGAAATGCCTTAATTCCCTGAGTTACACGGCGTATAATTGCCACGGCCGGTGTGGACCAGATAACTGGCCTGCACCGGCCGTTTTATTTACAGGAGGAAAAACCCCATGAAGATCTCAGTCAAGACGTCGGCCCGCACCCAGATGATCGACATCACCGCCCAGGTCAGGGAAGTGGTTGCGGCCTCGGGTGTTAAAAACGGCCTGGTCCACGTCTATTCCATGCACACCACCGGTGCCATCACCATCAATGAAAATGCCGACCCGGCCGTTGAGACGGATATCCTGGCCTGCATCAACAAGGTGATTCCCTTTGACGACGGGTTCAAACATATGGAGGGAAACTCCGCCGCCCATATAAAGGTCAGTTTATTCGGCCCCTCGGAGACGATCCCCCTGGAGGACGGAAAAATGGTGCTGGGTACCTGGCAGGGGATATTCTTCTGCGAGTTTGACGGACCACGCCAGCGGCGGGTGAATGTAAAGATCCTTCCCGATCCATAGAGATTTCAAGATTTATCCTCTTGAAATAGACGCTGCACCCCGGCGGGCAGTTCCGGCTGCTGCAGCGTCACGGTGTGCCCGCCGTCCTCAAACCGGAGAAACCAGGAATGCAGCCCCATGGCCGTGAAGCCCCGCTGCTCTTTTAAAAAGGTAAGGGCTCTGGGGGACCCGTACCGTTTGTCCCCCACCACGGGATGACCGGACAGTTTTGCATGGCGGCGGATCTGGTGCTTCCTGCCCGTCTCCAGGGTAATATCCAGAAGGGTGTAATGGAGGCTTATATCCTCTATCCGGAACCGGGTGATTGCCTGTTGCTTTTTACCGCGGCCGGCCGGATCTTTTCTGCCGCCGGCCTGTTTGGTGAGTGCACGATCCCAGATGCCACCCTCCCCTTCAGCCAGATCAAAATTTCCGTGCACAAGGGCCTTGTATCGCTTGTTCACCTTTCCACCGGCAAACAGCCGGGACAGGCGGGCGGTGGTCTCTTTATCCAGTGCCAGCAGCAAAAGGCCGGACGTCTCTCTGTCCAGACGGTGGACCGGCTGGACATTTCCCAGAAGGGAGACCACATCCCGGCCGGGATCATTATGCACACTGACACCACCGGGTTTATCTATACAGACCCACCCGTTTCCCCGCCCGACCACTGAAAATGGATTTTCTGTTGTTTTCATGGCCGCATCCTATCCCATCCACCAATCATTATGTAGTCTTATTT
>JAKSBB010000156.1 GCA_022361315.1 Desulfobacterales bacterium | reverse complement strand
TGGTGGTGGCGGTGGTGGCGGCGGCGGTGGTGGTGGCGGTGGTGGTGGTGGTGGTGGTGGCGGTGGCGGTGGTGGTGGCGGTGGTGGTGGCGGCGGCGGCGGTGGCGGCGGCGGCCGGGGCGGCGGGCGCCGGTAGCCAGCCAATACCCGGTTGGAGGTGGTGTTTATACCCATAAAGCAAATAGACCTGTGATTGCTGCAACAAAATTTCGAGATCAACCCAACAGGAGATTCAATTTCGTATTTCAGTTTCTTTCATGGCGTCCGATATTAATTCTAATAAATAAGGCCACTATCTGTCATGTTCCAAAGAGGAGGCTGTCGTGCACGTTCCATCCGTTCAAATTTCAACACCCCATGCCTATGATTTTCAGGGGCGGCAAATCATTCAATCCGGAAGCCAGAACAATCCGGCGGGAGGAAAGCCCGCATCTATCGTCGACTTGAATTCCAGCACAAAGGTAGACATCAGTTTCATGTCATCTAAGGATTCCCTTCAATACAATGGCGGGAGTTTTGAGGAATGGAAGAAAAATACTTATAATATCGCGTTTTGTTTATTTAACTGCGATGAGGATGCGCTGGATAGTGAGGGATGGGACAAATTTTATAATGCCGCCTTAAACTCGGGTGATTTTATCGAGGTGTTTTTTCTGGCGACCCAGGACCTGTATGATTTTTCAAATGAATCAGAAGCGTTCATGAACGGTTTTCTCAATTTAACCGCCGGTCTGTCTGATGAGGGATTAGCCGATCTTTTTTCCATCTATAAAAATTCTCCCGGTGATATGATGGCAACCGTAGAGACGGCTTTGAAGCTGGAGGAGAGCGAGGTCGGGTTTACTTCCTTTCTTGCTGCGGCAAACAATTCCGGCCGGGATATAAATGAATTCAACGCCGCCATCAGCAATCAAATCCACATGAAGATGGAAAAAGAAACACTCGGATCATTTCTGGATGCCGCTGCTAAAACAGGCACCGGTGTGATGACGTTTGTTGATTTTTCGAAAAATTTGAATGCAAAAGACCTGCGGCAGGTTTCGGACTATATCCTGAATGGACTCACAGGGGCTGATCTGGATAATTTCCTGCAATTGGCAGGGGAATCAAAGGAAACTGGAAATATGGGCACGCTCCTTGATCTGGTTGATTTTTCACAATCCCTTAGTGGTGAAAGCAAAAGCCGTTTGCTGGAATCAGCCCTACATACCCGGGACAACGGGGCCCGGCTGATCAAAACCGCTGAGAGATTGAATGAAGACCTGGGACGCCGTACAATGGATGATTTTCTATCAACCGCCGCCAATGCCGAGGATGAAATCGGAACGCTGATAGACCAGGTAAACCGGATTGATCTCAGGTTTACATCCGAACTGTCCAAAGCCGATACCATACACTTTCTTCAAACCGCCCGGTTTGCGGGGCCTTTACTCGGTTCATTGTCCGAGACCGCCGATGGGCTCAATGGGGAAGAAAAACATCTGTTCCTGTATGCTGCCGCCAAAACAGGAAATAAAGAGGATCTTAGCGCCCTGGTTAAGAATGTTGAAACGCTGGAGGGTGAGGATCTTTCCCAATTTCTGTTAAAATCAGCCAATAAAGGCTGGGGAACTCTGGATGAAACCATTTATATGACAAGCA
>JAKSBB010000231.1 GCA_022361315.1 Desulfobacterales bacterium | reverse complement strand
GTCTACAAATCCTATAACCTGAAAGTTCCCTACATATTTTAACAGCACTTAACCGTTAAAAAGGGGGGCTGTCATGAACGATAGTCTTAAGAAAACGCCGCTGAACCAGTGGCACAGGAATGCAGGGGCCAACATGGCCGATTTCGGCGGCTTTGATATGCCGCTGTGGTATGACACAGGCGTCAAAAACGAACATCTGGCCGTATTAAAATCCGCCGGCCTGTTCGATACCAGCCACATGGCCTGCATTACGGTCGAAGGCGCAGGCGCCTTTGATCTGATCAACTTTTGCTTTACCCGTGATATTGACAGCCTTGCGCCCGGGCGCTGCGTATACGGTGCCTTTCTGGATGCCAAGGGCCATTGTATTGATGATGCCATTGTCTACAGATTCTCCGACACCCGGTTCATGGTCTGTGTAAACGCAGGCATGGGCGGGACCATCGCAGCCCATCTTTCAGAACAGAAAGGCGATAGAGATGCAGCAATTGCCGATCTCACCGCCAAACTTGCCAAGATCGACATCCAGGGCAAGAATGCCGCAAAAATCCTGTCGGGTTTTCTAAAAGACCCGGACGCTACCTTTGTGCCCATGCCCTACTTCTCTTTTAAAGGGGATGTGGACCCCAATCAGCCGGGCCAGATCTTCCTTGCGGACGGCACACCCATCCTGCTGTCCAGATCCGGGTACACAGGGGAATTTGGTTTTGAGATTTTCATTGCACCCGATAAGGTGGAGGCCCTCTGGACCGGCCTTCTGGAAGCCGGAAAAGAAGCAGGCCTGACTGCATGCGGTCTTGGCGCAAGAGACTCTCTGCGTGCCGGCTCCTGCCTGCCCCTGTCCCATCAGGATATCGGGCATTTCCCGTTCATTAACCACCCCTGGGATTTTGCCCTGCCCTACACCGAAGACAAAAGCGGTTTCACCAAAGATTTCCTGGGTGCCAAAGCCCTTGAAGCTGCCGCAGACGCTGCCGAGTTCACCTACGCATTTGTGGGCGATTCCCTGCGCAAGGTTAACGCCGGTGAAAACACAGAAGTTCTGGACGACGCAGGTAATGCCATCGGCCGGGTCCTCACCTGTGCCACCGATATGGCCGTCACCTGGTCGGATGACAAGATCGTCAGCATCAACACCGAAGGCCTGTCCGAAGACGTAAAAGTCAAGGGGCTTGCCTGTGGATTCGTTATGGTCAACAAAGCGTTGCCCGTGGGGTCCCGTGTGACCCTGAAAGAAGGAAAACGTTCCATCTCTGTGCGGACCATTCAGGATATCCGTCCGGACAGAACCGCCAGAAAGGCAATCAAGAACTTTATATAACTGTGGTATGGGGCCTTTCCCCCTAAATTAACCCAAAGGCCCCGCTCATCAATTAAATCAGGTAAAGGAGGCAATTATGAAAGCACTGGACGAACTCAACTTCCCGGAAGACGTAAAGTACACCGAAGACCACGAATGGGCAAAGGTAGATGGCGACACCGTTACCATCGGCCTGTCCGACTATGCCCAGGATCAGCTGGGTGAAATCGTCTTTGTTGAACTGCCCGAAGACGGGGACGAATTTGACAAGGGTGATGAATTCGGTTCCGTTGAATCCGTAAAAGCGGTTTCCGAAATCTATCTGCCCATCGGCGGTGAAATCGTCGCCGTCAACGAAGACCTGGAAGACGCTCCCGAAATGGTCAACAACGACTGCTACGCCGGCGGATGGCTGGTAAAAGTCAAAGCAGCCGACATGGGCGAACTTGACGGTCTCATGGACCAGGGTGCATACCTTGACATGTTGAAAAAAGGATAAACTGCCATGCGCTATTTACCTCATACCAAAGAAGACATCGAACAGATGCTGGCCGTCATCGGCAAGCCGTCGATGGACGATCTCTTCGATACCATACCTGATAAACTAAAAATTAAAGACGGACTGGATCTGCCCGAAGCCCTCTCCGAATGGGATCTCAACGCCCACATGGAAAGCATGGCCTCAGAAAATATCGCCTGTAAGAACTATACCTGTCTTATCGGTGCCGGCTCCTACGATCACTATATTCCGTCCATCGTTCCCTATCTGATTTCCCGGTCCGAGTTCATGACCGCCTACACCCCGTATCAGCCGGAAGTCAGCCAGGGTACCCTCCAGGCCATCTATGAATTCCAGACCATGATCACCGAACTCCTGGGCATGGATATCTCCACCGCATCCCATTACGACTGCGGTACCGCCCTTGCCGAGTGCGCCCTGATCGCCCTGAGAAAGAACAGAAAAGCCAACAAGATCGCCGTATCTTCTCTGGTTCATCCCTCACACCGGGATATCATCAACACCTATATCGTGCCTGCGGGTTATGAAATGGTGGAAATCCCGGCCACAGCCGACGGCCTCACCGACCTTTCTGCCTACCAGGCCATGGAAGGGGTGGCCGGCGTTGCGGTTCAGTCCCCCAACTTCTTCGGCAACATCGAAGACCTGGGTGCCTTCCGCAAGGCGGCCGACGCTAAAAAGAACCTGCGCATCGCCTCTTTCACCGAAGCCATGTCCTGGGGCCTGCTCAAAAACCCCGGCAGCTTCGGTGCCGACCTCGTAGCCGGCGAAGGACAGAGCCTGGGTATCGCCAAGACCTTCGGCGGTCCGGGACTGGGCCTGCTGGCAGGTACCAAGAAAATGATGCGGAACCTGCCCGGACGTCTCATCGGCAAAACAAAAGACCTCAACGGGGATGACGGCTACGTACTGACCCTGGCCACCCGCGAGCAGCACATCAGAAGAGACAAAGCCTCTTCCAACATCTGCTCCAACAACGGCCTGAACGCCACCACAGCCGCCATTTATATGGCCACCATCGGTAAGATCGGCATCCGGGAAATCGCCCAGCAGAACCATGACAAAGCGGTTTACCTGAAGAACGCCCTGGTTGCAGCCGGTTTCGAATCCGCATTCGACGGTCCGTTCTTCAACGAATTTGTTCTCAAGGCACCCGAAGGATTTGCCGAGAAACGTGCAGCCCTCATCAAAAACAACTGCATGTTCGCCGGTATGCCCCTGGATGCGTACTACCCCGAAATGAAAGACCATTATCTGTTCTGCGCCACTGAAACCGTGTCCAAGGCTGACATTGATCTTCTGGCGAAGGAGGTGCAATCATGAAACAGCCCGGCACTAAAGGCTTAATTTTCAACGAACCCCAGCTCTGGGAAAAGAGCCGGGACGGCAGGTGCGCCATCTCCCTGCCCAAAGCAGACGTGGACAGGGTGGAAATGGACCCCTCACTCACCGGTGATGCCCCTGAACTGCCCCAGCTCTCGGAACTGGATGTGGTCCGCCACTTCACCCGGCTGTCCCAGTGGAACTTCGGCGTAGACTCAGGCATGTATCCCCTGGGTTCCTGCACCATGAAGTACAATCCCAAAACCAATGAGGTTCAGGCAGCCCGCCAGGGATTCGCCGGCGCCCACCCCCTCACCGGAGATGAATTTTCACAAGGGTCGCTGCGCCTCATGTACGAACTGGAACATCTCCTGGGTGAAATCACCGGTTTTCCTGCGGTCACCCTGCAGCCTGCTGCCGGTGCCCACGGGGAACTTGCTGGTATCCTGATG
>JAKSBB010001024.1 GCA_022361315.1 Desulfobacterales bacterium | reverse complement strand
TCACGGCGGGTATCGAAGCCATCCGCAACCACAGGACCCATTATGAACCGTCTTTAGGTCTCATGGAACTGCGTCAGGCCGTTGCGGACGAGGTGGAAAAAACCCGGGGATTCAGGCCCTCCACCGATCAGGTGGTAATAACACCGGGCCTCAAGCCGGGGATTTTCTTTTCCATGCTCTCCATTATTGATCCGGGAGACGAAGTTCTCTTTCCGGATCCCGGCTATCCCACCTATGGGTCTGTTACGGCCATGGTGGGGGCAAAACCCGTCCCGGTGCCCCTGCGAGAGGAAAATGAATTCCGGATGAACCCGGCGGATGTCCGCAGGCTGGTGACCGACAAAACCAAGGTCATCATAATCAATTCTCCCCACAATCCCACGGGTGCCGTCTCCACAGCTGCTGAGTTGAAAGAGATCCACGATATTGCCGAGGCCCACGACATCTATGTGATCTCCGATGAAGTCTATTCCAAGATGACCTACGACGGTGTTCAGGCCCCCAGCATCTCTGTATATGACAAAGCCCAAGAAAGGACCGTGCTTCTGGACGGATTCTCAAAATGCTACGTCATGACCGGCTGGCGGCTGGGGTATATGGTGGTGCCGGAACCCATGGCCGAACGCCTGAGAGACTTTCTGGTATCAGCAGTATCCTGCACGGCCTCCTTCACCCAGTGGGCCGGGGTGGAAGCCCTCACCGGCGACCAGACTTTTATCAAAGGGATGATGGACCGCTTTACCCAAAAACGGGATCGCATCGTGGCCGGCCTCAACGAAATCCCGGGCATTTCCTGCCGCCCCCCCAAAGGGGCCTTCTATGCCTTTGCCAATATTCAGGAAACCGGGATGACCAGCCAGGAATGTTCCGAGTTTGTTCTGAACCAATGCGGCATCGCCTCGGTGCCGGGCACAGCCTTCGGGGAGGCCGGCGAAGGCTTTCTGCGATTTTCCTATGCCACCACCTTAGACATCATTGACGAGGCCTGTGAGCAGATGAAAACGGCCTTTACCAAACGCCTTAAGACCAAAATCCCGGCCTAAAACCGGAAAATCCACTTAAATAAGACCATATATCTAAGGAACAAAAGATGAAAAAGAAACTGACACGCTTTGATTTTCAGAACATGAAAGCCGAAGGGCAAAAAGTCACCTGGATCACCGCTTACGATTACTCCACCGCCATGTTTGCAGAAAGAGCAGATATGGATATGATCCTGGTGGGCGACTCTTTAGGCATGTGCATCTACGGTTACGAGGGCACCGTCCCCGTCACCATGGACCAGTGTATTGTCCACAGTGAGGCCGTTCGAAGGGCTGCCCCCAACACCTTTATCGTGGGCGACATGCCCTTCCTCTCCTACCAGGTTAGCGTGGAGGAGGCCGTGTTCAACGCCGGCCGCTTCCACAAGGAAGCAGGGGTGGACGCCATTAAACTGGAAGGCGGCAAGCGGGTGTGTCCACAGATCCGCGCCATTGCCGACGGCGGTATGCTGGTCATCGGCCACATCGGACTGACCCCCCAGAGTTCCGGACAGCTGGGTGGCTTCAAGGCCCAGGGCCTCACCTGTGAATCCGCAGCCGCCCTCATTGAAGACGCCAAGGCCATCCAGGATGCCGGCGCCTTTGCCCTACTGGTGGAAGCCGTGCCTCCGGAGGTCTGCAAGATGATCGCAGAACTCCTTTCCATTCCGGTATACAGCATCGGCGCCGGTGTCCATGCCGACGGCCAGCTCATGATCTGCCACGATGTCCTGGGTATTTTCCAGGCCTTTACCCCCAAGTTCGTTAAACGCTATGCCGAAATCGGAGAGCAGATCGAATCCGTATTCAAAGAATACGTGGACGATGTCCGCAACAGGCGCTTTCCTGAAGAGCAGCACACCTACCGGATGCTCAAGGGCGAAGAAGAAAAACTGGTAAATTCACTTTAATCTGATACGGCCGGCGTTATTGCCGGCCTTTTTTTAGGAAAACACCCATGACAGAGAAGCATTACGATGCCGTGGTAATCGGTGCCGGCATCATTGGAAACTGTATCGGCTACGAGCTGGCCAAAAAAGGGTATAAAACCCTGAACATCGACAAACTCGGCGGGTCCGGTTTCGGTTCCACCGCCGGTTCCTGCGCCATTGTCCGGCTGTATTACTCATCCCCCGAAGGGGTGGCCCTGGCCCGGGAAGGCTACTATTACTGGCTGAACTGGCAGCGTTACCTCAACGTTACCGATCCTGACGGCATGGCCTTCTACAAAAACACCGGGGCCCTGGTGTTCAAAACCCCCATGAACAAATTCCTGGAACCGGTGAAATCCTCATTGGAAGCATTGGGCGTGGGATACCTGGACCTCACCAACGAACAGATGGCCGATTACCTGCCCAACCCGGATACCCGGTCCTTCCATCCCCAGAGAACCATGGATGATCCGGATTTCGGCAAGGCGTCCGGGGAACACCTCCACGGCGGATTGTTCCTGCCGGAAACCGGCTATGTCAGCGATCCCAAACTCTCCACCCATAACGTGGAAATTGCGGTCCGGAACGTGGGGGGCGACTTCATGTTCAACACCGAAGTTACCGATGTCCTCACCCGGGACAGCCGGGTGGCAGGGGTTGAAATTAACGACGGCACTCAAATCTTTGCCCCCATCGTGGTGAACGTGGCAGGCCCCCACTCTTACCTCATCAACCGCATGGCAGGGGTTGAGGACAAAATGAAGATCAAAACCCGGGCCCTCCGGGTGGAGGTGGCCCATGTTCC
>JAKSBB010000618.1 GCA_022361315.1 Desulfobacterales bacterium | reverse complement strand
TACTTCACCGGCAACCGAACCCTTGCCGAGGACGAAACGGAATTACTCACCGCCCTGGGAGAACAGGGTGCCATTGCCCTTGAAAAGGCCATCGGCTACGACAGTGAAATGCTGGATCTTTACGGGCAGATCATTCAGGGACTGGCCCTGGCCATCGAGGCCAAAGATCCGGTCACCCACGGCCACTCCCTGACCGTGGCCAGGTTGGCCCAGGCCACCGCCGTTCAGATGGGACTTGAAAAAGACACCGCCCGCCTCATCTACCATGCCGCCATCCTCCACGACATCGGGAAAATCGGCACCCGGGATACCATCCTCGACCGCCTGGGCCGGCTCAACAAAGAAGAGATGGACTTTATCCGCCAGCACCCGGCCCGGGGGGCGGATATCCTCCGTCCCCTGACCTTCTTAGGAGATATCGGCCCCCTGGTCCGCTCCCATCACGAACTCTTCAACGGCAGCGGCTACCCCGAAGGAATTAAGGGGGATGACATTCCTCTGGGCGCGAGGATTCTCACCGTTTGCGATGCCTTTGAAACCATGATCACCGGCCGCCCCGGTATCCCGAAGAAAGATCTGGCCGCCGCCCTCACGGACCTCAGGGAAGACGCCGGCACCCGCTTCGATCCAAAGGTTGTCCAGGCCTTCTTTGACATGATGCGGGAATGCAAAGATATCCTCGACACCGGAGAATCCGTGGACCATTGCCTGGACCTCCTGGCCCGGGATGTGGGGGAAAAGGCCGAACGCAACCGGATAGAAGAAAAATTATCCAACCCGTTCTTCGGATTTTAATCACCACCGGAAGAGGATTTATATGACACCGGAAAACACCGGCAAAGCCTACGATCGGATTGCGGACCGCTGGAACAATGAGACGTTCAACAGAGAAAACGGCATCACACAGCACTTGCGGGCCCTGGAATTTCTAAAGAACGGGAAGTCGGCCCTGGACGTCGGGTGCGGCTGTAACGGCAGATTCTTTGACCTGTTGCAGGAAAAAGGCTTTACCCCCGAGGGCCTGGATATTTCATCCGAGATGATTCGTTTGGCCCGGGATAAATACCCGGATATAAAACTCTACCACACCGATTTCTGCCGGTGGGACACCCGGAAAACCTATGATTTTATCACGGCCTGGGACAGTATCTGGCATGTGCCGGCAGAAGATAATGAAGCCGTATTGGAAAAGCTTTTTTCCCTTCTGAACCCCGGCGGTGTCTGCATATTCACCACCGGCGGAACCGATACGGCTGAAGAGAAAACAGACGATTATATGGGGCCGAAAGTTTACTACTCTACCCTTGGCATCCCCAAACTCCTGGAGGTCATTAACCGGTCGGGCTGCCTCCTGCGGCACTTTGAGTACGATCAATATCCGGAATTACATCTGTACCTGATTGTTCAGAGACCGGAAGTTGACCAAAAAGCAAAGTAAGGCGCTGATCATATTTCTTTTTTATTGACTCCCGCACTTCAGTCAAGGTAGGGGTATGGAAGGGTTTCGCCATATCCGTATTCATTCCATCACCACCAGATGCATCTCAATTCGTGCATCGGAATCTTTGAAGCCAGGGGAGACATATCAATGACTAAAAGGGCCCAATACCTTCAACGCCTTGCAAGTTCATTTCTGACGATTCTAACGCTAACATTCATAGTACCGCTTCCGGTGAGTGCAGATTCAAACAAGCAATTGGTAAAAGCGTTAAAAACCGCCGCATTGAACTGCCAGGCAAGTGCATACCAGGAATTTATGCCTCCGGATACATTTTCAAAGGTGAACTCCTTTGAAGAACATATGGTCCTGCTTGACGCTTTGACGGACTCGATTTTTGCCAGATGCATCCGACTCTTCGGGCCGGGCACACTCAGGACACCGGTTGGTATCCAGGTTCCCATAGCCGGTAGGGACCCACGGTGGCAGGAACTATTCGGACCACAATGGGAGAGCATTGTGGCGGCGAACCCTGAAGGCCCGTTTTACTTTAAAATGAATTATTTCATGGAATGGGATCAAGAGTGTAAAGTCATTCAAAGATTTCAGGCCTGTCTGGAGGACGAGGAATTCTGTTCTGATTTTCACATCGACGGTTCGGTGCTGCGCATGACCCAAAAGGCAGATACCTGGCAACTGGTATTCGATCTTCCCCCCGAGCAGGAGGCACAGGCAGAAAAAATCAAGACAGCCATTATTCGATCCGCGGCATGGGCAGATAATTACCTGTCAAAACACGGAGAAGCACCTGCAAGCGATGATTTCAAATATCAGTTTGCCCGGGATTATTTCTCAAAAATGAACGCACTTCTCGGTATGCTCAAATAAATATAAGTCAAACAAAGGGCATTCCGGTCTATTAGGTTTGCCCGTCAATAAACGCATTAAACCCTTGCCTCTCAAGAGTTAGGGCCGCTTCCATGGTTGTCCGGTCCCGGGCCTCAATTAAATTTTTCATTTGCCTTAAAATATCCGGATTCACACCCGCCATACAACGTGCCAAATGGACCGCCCGGGGAACCAGCAACGCTGCAGATACCACCTCATTGACAAGCCCCCAGTCATAGGCCCGCTGGGCAGTGATGAACTCACAGGTGTAGGACATCTGGCAGGCCCGCCGCCGGCCCACGGCCTGCTGAAGCAGCTGGGTCATGCCCCAGCCGGGGTGGATGCCCACTTTGGCATGGGTATCGGCAAATGAGGCGTTCTCAGAGGCAATCAGGAAATCGCAGTTCAGGGCGATTTCAAATCCGCCGGTGATGGCGTGGCCGTTGACGGCACCGATCAGGGGTTTGGTACAACCGGTAAAATGGGCCATGAGGTCCTTCCCGTCCCCCCTGGGATCGAAGAGGTTTTCGGAGCCTAGCGCCGTCAGGTCGATGCCGGCGCAGAAGGACTTGCCGTTGCCCGTGATCACGCCGGCCCTGATATCCTCTGAGCCTTGGATTTTCTCAAGGGCGTCATACAGCCCGGTGAGCAGGGCCTGGTTGATGGCATTGCGCCGTTCGGGGCGGTTCAGGGTGACCACTGCAACTTTGTGATCCACGTCGAACAGAACAGGTGATTCCATGGTATCCTCCGGTGCTTTGCTGAGCAGCAGTTTATTTTTTGTAGGGGCCATTATAGCCCCAAACTCCCCGGATTCATAATCCCCTTTGGATCAAAATGTGTTTTAAGTGCCCGGAGCACATCCATCTGAGTCTCCCCTAAGTGACGTTCCATCCAGGGGGCCATCATCCGGCCCACGCCATGGTGGTGGCTCAGGGAGCCGCCGGCCTTTTCAATGGCATCGATGATGGACTGCTGGTAGGTCCGGAAAGCTTCGATATCCGCCATTCGCGTGATAAAGATGAAGTAAAG
>JAKSBB010000880.1 GCA_022361315.1 Desulfobacterales bacterium | reverse complement strand
TTTTTTCTTCCGGGCGATTTTCATGGCAAATTCGGGGTCCACCTCTTCCAGGGTAGCAAAGAGGCTGTGATCCGCAAGAATCTCTTCTTTTTTACGCCGGTAGTCCACCGTGGGCACCACCTGATTTCTGAAAACGATTTTTTCAAGGGCTTCCCTGACCGTGGCGCTTTTACCGCTGCCCGACGATCCTTCCACCAGCATGATGGGGGCTTTGGGCACATCCGGATCTTCGATATGCTCTTTGCGGATATGGGCCCGGTAAATTTTGTCGAACATCTCCTCCAGTTCCACAGGGACGTGGAGATCCGTGAGTTCACAGTCCAGAACGGCGATGAGATAATGGTATTCGGCCTTGGTGAGTTCCTTTTCTATGATCTTGTTCCAGGATGCACCGGGGTTGGTTTCGCCGGAGTATAGAAACCGCTTTTTCCAGTCCCGGAGGATGGCCGGATTGTTCAGAACGTTCATTTTTTTCTTTTTCCGGCGCATGAAAAAGATCAGATAAAGCCATTCCCTGATCGCTGAGATCACCGGATGGGGAGGAGCGTACTGGTTCAGGCGCGACCTGACAAAGGCTTTGGTGTCATAGGTCCATGAGGAAACCATGGTTTCGATTTTTTCAATGGTCTCCTCGGGCAGCGTGATGGATGTCTTTTGCTTGGTGATGCGTTTGGCCATGTGCACTCCTCCCGGATTAGGGTGTCGGCTTCTGGGCGGCAGCATCAGGTGCTGACGCTGTGGGCTGCTCTCCGGTAAACGACGGCAGGGTCATCGCCGGTGGCCGGTTGCTGCCGTGGAGCACAAAGGTTTTCTGGTCGGTCTGGTTCTTTTCGTAAGCCGTGGCCCATTTCTGCTGGGACAGGAATTCAAAGAGTGCGGGGTTCACGCCTTCGGCATCTGTGCCACCCAGGGCCAGGTGAAGGGATCGGATACCGTCAAGATACGCTCTGTACAGTTTGCGTATCCGGTCGGACTCCTGGTCGGCCGCATAGTTTTCCGCCTCTGCGATGAGCTGACGCCGCTTTTTCTCTTCCGTGGCTTCCACCAGTTTGTCGCCAAACCGGGTTTCGTTTAGCACAAAACTGACACCTCAATACCGTATTTTCCTTCCAGGGTGGGCCCGTCCTTATTGATGGGCCTGTTTTTCAGGGCCTGGAATATTTCTTCCTTGATGGTTTCACGGTCGGAGATCAGCTTGTTGACCTCTTCCCCCTGGAGAATGTCCTTGGCGATACCGTCAAAGTCCCCCTGGAGCAGGATTTCCGGGGAGAGGTTTTCGATCCCCCATTTTTTCAGATCCTTGATTTTAAAGGTCATGAGGGCTGAGGTCCACAGGGCAACGTTTTCCTGTGAAATGATCTTTATGGGCGCGGAGGAGCCTCCCAGGTACATGTTCTGGTTCATCAGGGGCACTTCCTTTTCCAGCTTTGTGAAGAAGGGAAGCCGGTAGTGCCAGCCCACATCCACGATGGCCTGGCGTTTTCCCCCGAATTGCTCAAGGATGACAGCGTAATTGAGCTTCACCTTGTAGATCACCTGGGTGGAATAGATGACTGCGGCAAGGGAGTACACCAGGGCAATCATGAAAAGAATAAATGCGGTCCGCCTGGCCATGGTAATGACCTTTGCGCGCTGGAGAAAGACCTGAGACGACTGATCACTCATACCTGCTCCTTTCCTGAAGATAAAGGACTTATACAAATACTGTCTGGTTACCTATAGCGAAAATCGTAACGCACGTACTGGTTCAGCAGGAATTAAACAAATTATTCGGTGGAGTTCAAAGCTGCAGAAAAGTATACAGCAAGACCGGTAAGCAGTCAAACTTGAATCTGCGAACGATTGACGGCCAGGATAGCGGACATGTTCAACGTTTTGGAAGAAATGAAATAGAATTGAATCGCCGGCAGCGCTTTCTAAGTGAGAACTCAGGCCACGGATTCCACCCGGTTGCGGCCTTTGGTTTTTGCCTGATACAGGGCATTGTCCGCCCTGGATATCATGGAATGGATGTCATCACCTTTTTTATAGGCCGTAACGCCGAAACTGGCGGTCTGGGTACCGGCAATATCAAAGGGGGTCTGTTCGACCTTTCTGCACAGTCCCCTGGCCATGTGAACTGCATTGTCGATGTTGATTTCCGGGCAGACGATGATGAATTCCTCACCGCCCCACCGCCCCAGGACATCCGTGGCCCGGATGTTGGTTTTAAGAAGATTGGCAAAGGTTCTGAGTACCCCGTCACCCACCTGGTGGCCGAAGGTATCGTTTATGGCTTTGAAAAAGTCGATGTCAATGAGCAGCACTGCCAGGGCATGTTTGTGGCGGACGGTGCGGCGCAATTCCAGTTCAAAGGCTTTTTCCACGTACCTGCGGTTGTAGAGGCTGGTGAGGCTGTCGGTGATGGAAATATATTCCAGCTCTTTGGTTTTGTCCTGGAGTTTGCGGTTGGCCCTGGCGATGGCCCGGTTCAGCCGGGCCAGTTTCCGGTTCCAGAGCATCACCAGCACCAGAACGGCTACGGACCCGCCCAGGATCTGCCAGATCAGGGTATAGTTGACCGGCTGTTCCTCCTGAAGGGTTACCCATTTGTTCTCTATGGCCTCCATTTCCTGCAGGCTGATACTCCGGACCGCCTTGGAGAGGATGGAGTGCAAGGTGGTGTTCCCTTTAAGAACCGCCAGCCTGAGGTCTTCCTCAATATTGGTATGACCGGCCACTTTCAGGTTGGTCATTCCTTTTTTCCGGATGTAATGGGAGGCCACCGGCAGGCTGAGGATAGCCACGTCAAGCCGGCCGGTGGAGACTTGTTTCAGGCAGTCTTCAATCGTATCTACAGTCCGGTAGTTGAGCTTGGGGTATTGGGTAATCACTTTTTCAAAGACATTGGTGTGCGGAACAATACCGGTCCGAAGGCCGGTGAGCCCCGAGATTCCCTGTAAAAAGGGTGTATCTTCCCTGGCAATCAATGCGACATTGTATCCGGAATGGGCCGTGGTAAAGTCGAGATACCGTTGCCGCTCACGGGTTTTGCTGATCATGGGAATGAGGTCGCAGGTGCCGTTTTCCACCAGAGCTATACTGTCACTGAAGCTTGCGGCAGGCACGGGGACCATCTTCACACCCAGGTGCTCACTGAAAATTTCCATCAGATCGGCTGAAATGCCAGTGGGTTGCACACCGTTCAGGGCGGAGTAGGGCATCCGTTCTAAGGGTGCGCAGTATGTCAGCAGCTTCTTTTCGGTGAGCCATTCCCGTTCTTCAGGGGTCAGGCCCACATCATCCGCCCCGATTCGCCGTCCGGCCCTGGAGAACCATTTTTCTTTGAGATCACGCATCTCACTGAGGGTGATATTGGATAAGGCTTTATCCAGGATGGAAAACAGCACCGGGTTGGTTTTGAGTACGGCAAAGTGCATGGAAGAGGTTTTCTGAAGCTCTTCATTGTCCAGCCATTTGGACAGGGCCAGGTCGGTGAAGCCGAATTTTGTAATCAGGTATTGGGCGATCCCCTCCTGCTCCACTGTGGCGGCCACTTTACCCTGGTCCACGTATTCCAGTGCCTGACGGCTGCTTTCCACTTCAATGATATGGACTTCCGGGTAATGGGTCTCAAAAAATTCAATGGTGGACCAGCCTCTGGGCATGGCAATGATTTTGCCGTCCAGGTCATCCAGGGTATGTAGATCCAGGGTGTCGGACCGATACACCAGGACATGTTTTGAGTGGTAATAAGGGGCGGAGAAAAATGCTTTTTTCTGGCGTTCCGGGGTGATACTCAGGGAGTGCAGCACATCCAGGCCTCCCTCAAAAAACATGCGGGTGAGTTCATCCCAGGTATAGCCGTTGATGTATGTGAATGTCAGGCCGGATTTTTCAGCCAGCAGATCCATGAGTTCAATGCCGAAGCCGGCAGGTTTACCATCGGCCACAAAGTCAAATGGGGGCCAGTCAAACTCGTTTGAGACCTTGATTTCCGGGTTGGCTTGGATAAAGGCGATTTCTTCGTCGGTGTAGTCATAGGAGAAGCCCCGGACGGTCTCCCGGTGGGGACCGGTTTCTTCTCTTTGGGCTGCACTGCAGGGGACAAGGAACAGGCATAAAAGAAGTACGGCCAGAGAAAGGGCCCCGGCCGTAATTCTTGTCATTATTTTATCTGAATTGGTATCTGCAGGGCGTTGGATTCGCATGCTATAGGTTTAGCATGTTCTCCAGGGCGATAAAAGCATCTTTTTTAACGGTTTCGTCCACGGTTACCACGTTTCTTCGGCCAATATCCTCCAGTGTGGCGAGCAGGCTCTTCAGGTTGATTTTGTACATATTGGGGCAGAAGGAGTCCCGGAGCGGCAGGATCTTTTTATCCGGATGTTCGTAGGCCAGGCGCTCAATGAGGTTGATTTCTGTACCGATACCGAAGGTCGTACCTGCAGGTGCTTCTGTCACCTGACGGACGATAAAGCTGGTGGAACCGCAGGCGTCGGCCTGGCTGACCACATCATGGGTACATTCCGGATGTACAATGATACGTGCGTCGGGAAAGTTCTGTCTCATGTTGACAATCTGGTCCGGGGTGAACCGGGTATGAACCAGGCAATACCCTTTCCAGAGGAGTATCTTGGCCGCCTCAATCTGCGCTTCGGTGTTGCCGCCCAGGGGCTTTTCCGGATCCCACACAAGGATCTGGTCTTCGGGAATATTCATATCCATGGCCGTGTTCCGGCCCAGGTGTTCGTCTGGAAAGAAGAAAATCTTTTCACGCCGGGCAAACGCCCATTCAAAGGCCTTGGGGGCATTGGAAGAGGTGCATACCGTCCCTAGGTTCCGCCCGCAGTGGGCCTTAATGGCTGCATCGGAGTTCATGTAAGCAAGAGGAGTCAGCCGGTCTTCCCCGACCACGGAAACCGCCTCTTTCCAGGACCGGTCCACCATGACGGCATCTGCCATGTCCGCCATCCAGCAGCCGGCATCTGCATTGGGGATCTGGACAACCTGATCCGGCTTAGCCAGAATCGCGGCACTTTCCGCCATGAAGTGAACACCGCAAAACACGATATACCTGGCATTTTCATCCCGGGCAGCCCGGCGGGCAAGGGCAAAGGAATCTCCCCGGTGATCTCCCAGGACAACGATGTCCCTGCGCTGGTAATGGTGGGTCAGGATGACCAGTTCATTACCCAGTTCCTGTTTGATCCTGATGATGTTGTCAATGATTTCCCTGTTGCCGAAATCAGTATCCATGTCGATTATTCCTTTCCGATTAAAAATATCCCGTAGGTGGCAAACAGGTTGGGTAGCAGATAGACCCGCTTGCCCTGGCGGTGCTGGTTTTTCGTGTTTATGGCGGCTTTTTTTAATATGTTGAACCCGGCCTGGTCTGCAAACTGCTGAAAGTCGTTGAGGCTGAGCACCCTGATGTTGGGGGTGTCGTACCACTTATAGGGCAGGTCTTCGGTTACCGGCGCCCGGCCGGTGGTGAGCAATTGGTGCCGGACTCTGTAATGTCCGAAGTTGGGAAACGATACCACGCCCTTTTTGGCTACCCTGAGCATGGCTGAGATGAGGGTGACGGGATCGTAAACCTGCTGAAGGGTCTGGGAGCAGATGGCATAATCGAAACTGCCGTCCGGATAATCTTCCAGTTCCTGGTTGATATCCCCCTGGAGAACGGAAATCCCTTTTTCGATACATTTGAGTACCTTGGATTCTTTGATTTCAATTCCCCTTTCAACAACTTGTTTTTCCTGTTTCAGCCAGTAAAGCAGTTCGCCTTCTCCGCATCCCAATCCCAGTACTTTGGACCCGGGCTTAATCCAGGAGGCGATGAGTTTCAGGTCGTATCGTAAATTGGTCATGGGGTCACACTCCTTAAAAAGCCGCTGATCAGGCTGTCCGTTCGCGGGTCCGGCAGGAGAAAGGCGTCGTGGCCCCACTGGGCGTCGATTTCGCAGAAGCTGACATCCAGGTTATTTTTCTTCATGGCCTTGACCATCTCCTTGGACTGGTAGGTGGGGTACAGCCAGTCCGAGGTGTAGGATACCACCAGGTATTTGGCCCTGGATTTTGAAAAAGCGTTTACCAAGGATCCTTTTCCGTGTTCCCTGGCCAGGTCGAAGTAATCCGCCGCTTTGGTAATATACAGGAACGAGTTGGCGTCAAAGCGCTCAATAAATTTATTGCCCTGGTACTGCAGGTAGGATTCCACCTGGAATTCTGCCCCGAATTCAAACTTCAGGGCGCTCCGGTTCTGCAGTCGCCTGCCGAATTTGGTGCGCATGGACTCGTCGGATAAATAGGTGATATGGCCGATCATCCTTGCGATGGCAAGACCCATATCCGGCTTTTTTCCGTTGTAGTAGTGTCCTTCGCTCCAGTTGGGGTCCGCCATGATAGACTGACGGGCAACCTCATTGAAGGCGATGGCCAAAGCTGAATGGCGGCAGGTTGTGGCCAAAGGAATGGCGGAGGTTACCATGTCCGGATAACGGACGGTCCACTCAAGAACCTGCATGCCCCCCACGGATCCGCCGATTAAACATAGAATATGCTTTATACCCAGGTGATCCATCAAAGCCTTCTGGGCACGGACCATGTCTCCGATGGTGATCATGGGAAAGTCCATGGCATAAAGGTCATCCGTGCTCGGCTTTGGGGATGACGGGCCGGTGGAGCCCATGCAGGAACCCAGGATATTGGAACAGACCACAAAGTACTTATCCGTATCAATACCTTTGCCCGGTCCAACCATAATATCCCACCATCCGGGTTTCGGGTCGTCGGCACTGTAATATCCCGCCATGTGGGAATCCCCTGTCAGGGCGTGGAGGATCAGTATCACGTTGGAACGGTCGGCGTTGAGGGTGCCGCAGGTTTCGTATGCCAGGGTGACCGGGCCCAGGGAAGCGCCGCTTTCCAGAGTCATGGGTGTTTCTTCTGAGGCAAAGGTGAAAAACTGCTTTTCAACAATTCCCACGGTGGCCCCGGTCTGGTCATGTCCGCTGTACTCGCTCATGGCTCTTTCCTAAGTTCAGGTGCCTGTTTGGGTATCGATCTTTGCCAGCGCCTGGTCCAGGTCCCGGCAGATATCGTCCGCATGTTCAATACCCACGGAAAACCGTATCAGGCAGGGATCTGCCAGCCGGTCCTTCTGTTCCTGGGGAAAGTTGACATATTGGGAGGAATAGGGATGGATAATCAGGGTCTTGCAGTCCCCGAGGTTGGCCAGGTTCAGTATCATTTTCAGGTTGTCGATCAGGGTGAAGCAGGCCTCCTGATCCCTGAGGCCAAAGGTCAGCATGGTGCCGAACCCTTTGTCCATGAACTGGGTTTTGGCGATGTCATGGCTGGGGTGATCCCCGAAGCCCGGGTAGTTCACCCAGCTTACCTTGGGGTGATCCTTTAGGAATTCGGCCACAACCATGGCATTGGCCATGTGCTTTTCCATACGCACCCCGAGGGTGGAGAGACCGATGGCCGTCAGGAAAGAGTGAAAGGGCGCCGGTGTGGTACCGAAGTTGACCTGGTATTCCTTCCACATCCGGGTGATGAAGGCCTGGAAAGGATCTTCGCCATAAAAGGGGGAGAAGTCACTGAACTTTTCCGTATCCCAGTTGAAGCGGCCGCCGTCCACTACAACACCACCCAGGGCGGCGCCGTGGCCGCTGAAATATTTGGTGGTGGAGTGCATGACGATATCCGCACCCAGTTCCAGGGGGCGGCAGAGCCAGGGGGAGGCCAGGGTATTGTCCATGAGCAGGGGAATGCCGTTTTCATGGGCAATGTCTGCGATCCGCCGGATATCAGGCACTTCCATACCCGGATTGGTGATGCTTTCCATGTAGACGAACCGGGTCTTCTCGGTGATGGCGGCAGCCACCTCTTCCGGCTTCAATGGATGGGCAAATCTGACGGTGATGCCGTATTTCTTAAAGATATTGGTAAACAGCCCAAAGGTGGACATAAACAGGGCGGAACTGGCCACAAACTCATCTCCGGCCCGCAGCAGGGTCAGGCAGGCGTTGTTGATGGCTGCCATTCCAGAGGAGGTTACCACCGCTGTCTTTCCGGACTCCAGATCGGCCAGTTTCTTTTCAAGATGCCGGTTTGTGGGATTGGACAGACGCATATAAATATGGTCCTGGGTCTGTCCGGCAAATGTTTTACTAAGTGAGTCTGCCGTGTCGTGAATATGGGCGGCTGTCTGGTAGATGGGCGGCAGGGTGGCCCCTTCCCATGATTCAGCTGTGGTTCCGTCTGCTTCCATCCCATTGTGGATGGCCCGGGTATCAAAACGATACGGGACCTGATCCTGATCTAAGGCGCTGTTATGGCTCATGATATCCTCTTTTTTTCAAACAAACTTTTAATATCACATTGTGGTGTTTGTTTGTCAATATCAATGTATGTGTCAACCAAAAGCAAACAATCTAACAAAGATTTCGCCGAATCCAAAGCCATTTTTATCAGCCAATCTAAAAATGGGTATTTTAGGGTTTACAAGCCCGGGGGTGCCCATGTATTCTGAAAAAGTTCCCGATGTATTGCCCCGATATCCCGTAAAGGAGGCCGCTTGAAACTATCCATACGCTGGGCAGTTATTCTGGGGTGTATCCTTTTGATCTGGGGCACCCAGATGTTTATCATGCCCTTTACCATCGTATCGTCCAAGAAAGTGATGCTCGGGCATACCCGTGACATCATGGAAAACATCATTGACCTCACCCTTGAAGAGACCCGGAATTATTTCGGCGTTGCCCGCGGGGCAGCCCACCTCACGGAACGCCTGATCCGGTCAGATATCGTCAGTACGGATGAACAGAGAATAGAGAAACTGGAGCGATATTTTTACGACCAACTGGAGATCTATTCCCAATTTGCAGGCATATACTTTGCCACCCCCTCCGGCCACTTCTACTATGTCAACAGAGAGGCGGACCCGGATAAAGGAGCATTTCGGTATAAACAAATTGAATACGACGACACCGGGCGAAAAATCACCCGGTTTACCTGGCGGGATAAAAATAAGCAGGTCTTGGCTGAAAAGACGGATTTTCAGGATACCTATGACCCCAGAAAACGTCCCTGGTACATCAAGGCCACCAGGGAAAAGAGCATCATCTGGACAGATCCCTACATTTTTTTCTCGTCCCAGAAACCCGGTATTACCAGTGCCGGCCCCCTTTATGATAATGAGGGGAAACTGCAGGGAGTTGTTGGCGTTGATATCGAACTTGACGTACTTTCGGAATTTGTGGGCAAGCTGAGGGTGGGAAAAACAGGGTTGGCCTTCATCATTAACCAAAATGAGGACGTCATCGCCTTTCCCGATGTGACGCGCCTCCGGTACCGGGAACAGGCGGGGGAGAAGTCTGTTCGTCTGCCCAAACTGGATGAACTGGAAAACGCGGTCTGCAGCCTGGCTTACGAGGCTGTGAAAGACCGCCTGGAAAGCGTTCGTTCATCTGACGGCACCACTGAAGGAACCATTGAAGAAATCAGGCCGGCATTTGCCTCATTTGAGGCCGGAGAGAAAACCTATTACACCATGTTTACACGGGTGAAGGCAGATAAAATTTTCTGGATGGTGGGGGTGTACATTCCTGAAGATGATTATCTGGGTGCCATTCTGGCCAATCAACGCCGGACGCTTCTGCTGACACTGGCAGCATCGATATTGGCCACGGTATGCGGTCTCTATGTGGCCGGAAAGATTACCCGCCCCATCTCCGCTCTGGACAGGCAGGCACGTCGAATCAAAAAGAACGACTGGTCCAGCCGGCCCAGAATATTTTCGGTATTCAAGGAAATTCAGCGCACCGCCAACAGCTTCGATGAGATGAAAAACGCAGTGATGACCTACGAAAGGGAACTCAAGGAAAAAGAGGCCATCCACAGGGCCATTACGGAAACGGCAAACGAAGCCATCGTGATGGTGGACGGCAGCGGACGGGTTGCCTTCTGGAATTCGGCTGCCGGTGACCTGTTCGGGTTTGGGGCCCGTGAGGCGGTGGGCAGGCATATCAGAGAACTTACGCCTTTTCAGCGCCAGTTCGACGACGCCGATGTCACCCTTTACACCCTGTTCAAGGGGACCTATCCCTTTGTTCCCCTGAAAACCGTTGAACTTATGATCCGGGCTCGAAGTGGCAAGGAGGTGCCGGCAGAGGTCTCCATGGTCGGGATTACCCTGGAGGATAAGCAATATGCCATCGCGGTCATCCGGGATATTTCCCTGCGCCGCCGGAGTGAAAGAGAAAAGCTGGCCATCTGGCAACAGCTTCAGCAGGCCCAGAAGGTTGAAGCGATCGGTACGCTGGCCGGTGGCATCGCCCACGATTTCAACAATATTCTTTCCGGCATCATCGGGCATGCCGAATTGCTGCAGACCGAACTGGACGGGAATACAGAAGCCGAGATTCACGCTGAAGGCATCATATCCGCAGGGGAACGGGCCAGGGATCTGGTCCGGCAGATTCTGGCCTTCAGTTTTCAGGAAAATCATAAGCTGGCCCTGGTCAGCCTGACTGAGATCATTGAGGAAGCCTGTAATCTTATGGCGTCGTCACTGCCGAAGTCCATAGTCATCGAAAGGGAAATTGATAACTCCTGTCCACCGGTGTCTGCGGATTCCACCCAGATTCATCAGGTGGCCCTGAATCTCATGACCAACGCCTTTCACGCCATGGAAGAGAACGGCGGCAGGTTGACGGTTGGTTTGGCACACAGGGAACTTGTGGAAGAGGCGCTTCTGGAAGAAATGGACCTTACACCGGGACACTATATCTGTTATTCGGTGACGGACACCGGTGTGGGCATATCTTCGGATGCCATGGACAGAATATTTGATCCCTACTTCACAACCAAACCGGAGGGAAAAGGTACCGGTCTGGGGCTTGCCGTGATCAAGGGGATTGTTCAGAATCACGGGGGCGGTATCCATGTGGAAAGTCTGCCGGGGCAGGGAAGCTGTTTTAAGGTGTTTCTCCCTGCGGCTGAGGAAGGGGAGCAGGCGAAGCCAACCGCCGCAGGACCCGCCAGAGTCAGAAAGGGAAGTGAACGTATTCTTCTTGTGGATGATCAAAAAACCGTCATTAATGTGGAACGCCAGATTTTAGAACTCTTAGGCTACCGGGTGACCAGCCGGTTGTCCGGAAAAGAGGCCCTGGAAGTCTTTACTGCGTCCCCCGATCGTTTTGATCTTGTGGCAACGGATATGAGCATGCCTGAGATGACAGGGGATATCCTCGCCGGTAAATTGCTGGAAATCCGTCCGGATCTGCCCATCATTCTCCTCACGGGATACAGCGAGTCCATCGGCAGGGAAAGGGCTTTGGAGTTGGGATTCAGAGATCTCCTGATGAAACCGGTTAGGCTCAGGGAGTTGTCCGCAGCCATCAGACAGACCCTGGATTATCAGAAAATGCTGAAATAGAAGTTTGGCATATATCTTTGTAGTCGTTTCCCTATTCTTCTGTTCAACGCTGATTACGATTCAGTCGCTTTTCTAGTACAATTTCTTGACATTCACATTGTCCCTTCGTATGAATGGTGTCGTTTGTAAAAACTAAATGGGATTCATTGAATGGGGAGGGGTGACGGGTATGCTCAAAACACTTCGCGGGAAACTAATGACGGGATTTCTTCTAATTGCTTCCATTACGGCGGTGGTGAGCCTGATCAGCTACAGGGGAATGAAAAGTCTGGAGGTGAAGTTCAACACCGTAATCGAATCCGCCCCTCTCATTGATGCGGCCACAAATATGAAGCTTGTTCTCAGCCAGGATATCATGGTGGTGATGAAGCTCATGGCAGCTTTGGATACCGACCAATTGGATGCCATCTGGAAGACCCATGAGGCCAATGTAAAAGAGTTCAACTTCTATAAAGACGCGATTTTAACCGGCGCGGTTCACGATTCCAAAACCATTTTTCCTGCAAAAGACGAGGGGTTGCGACAAATCGTCCAGATGTCCGGGACGGCCTATGAAAAGGACATTCTGCCCAGTTTTGAAATTGCCTATGACCAGATGAAAAAACAATTATCTGCAGAGCCTTACGATTATGATCTGCTGGATACCATAGACGACACCACCATCGAAAAGGGCAACCATCTCAATGCCCGCCTGGATGAAGTCGTGAATATCACCCAAACCTTGATTTCAGCAGCCGAAGCAGAGGTGAAATCGGAAAAAAAGAGGGCCGGAACCCTGATTTGGACGGCCACCCTGGCCGGTCTTGCCGTGGCCGGCGTTTTGGGGTTTCTTGTTTCAGGTAAGATCGCAGGGCCAATTAAACAGGCGGATCTGTTTGTTCATGCAGTGGCCAAGGGGGATTTCACCCATTCCCTTAAAATTGCGCAGAAGGATGAGATCGGGATGATGGTCAAAGCAATCAATGAAATGGTGGGGGACCTGGCCCAGATGTTTCGCAGTATTGCATCGGGGGTGGCCACGCTGACCCGCACGGCTACAGGCCTTTCCAAGGTTGCAGGCGACCTTGAGTCCGGTGCCGGGGAAATGTCGGAACGCTCCGGGGCTGTGGCCGGTGCGGCGCAGGATATGAGTGAGCGGCTGAAGACCGTCGCAGAAGGGTCTGAGCAATCCTCTGCCAATCTGGATATGGTTTCCGCTGCCATGGAGGAGATGAATGCCACGGTCAATGAAATCGCAAAGAGTACCGGCGAAGCCAAGGATATTGCGGCCAGTGCCGTTTCAAAGGCAAAGCACGCATCCGTCAAAGTGGATGAACTGGGGACAGATGCCAGGGAGATCGGGCAGGTCACTGCCGTGATTTCGGAGATTTCCGGCCAGACCAATCTACTGGCGCTGAATGCCACCATCGAGGCGGCCCGGGCCGGCGAGGCCGGAAAGGGATTTGCCGTGGTGGCCAATGAGATTAAGGATCTGGCGGACCAGACCGCACAGGCGGCTGAGGATATCAGCCGCCGCATCTCAAAGGTGCAGCAGTCCTCCAGCGGAACTGTGGATGAGATCGGCCAGATCTCTTCGGTTATTTCCGAGGTGGACGGACTTGTCTCATCCATCTCCGCCGCCATAGAAGAGCAGTCCATCACCTCCGGGGAGATGTCTAAAAACATATCCCAAGCAGCCGTGGGCATCAGGGAAACCCATGAAAATATTTCCGCTTCAGCCGAGACTGCCCTGGGGATTGCCGAGGACATTGCCGGTGTGGATGCCAATGCCAGGGCGGTGAACGAAAGCGCCGGAGAGGTCAGCGACAGTGTCGGTCATCTCAACGACTTCGGTCAAAGCCTTCAGGAGATGGTCGGCAGGTTCAAGGTTTAGCACAAAGAGGTTAGGGGAGTTGCCCCTCTATTTCCCCGTGAACTTGGGTGCCCGCTTTTCCATGAATGCGGTGACCGCCTCCATAAGGTCGTTGGACGGAATGATATTGGCACTGATGGAGGCCACGTAATTCAACCCGTCGTCAACGCCTTTGCCCACACCGTAGTTCAGAACATCCTTTGAGGCCTGAACCGCCAGGGGAGAATTGGCTGCTATTTCTTCCGCCAGGGCTTGAGCCCCTTCAAACAAGGCCTCCCTGGTGTCGAAAATCTCGTTGATCAGGAGAATCTCCCTGGCCCGTTGGGCAGATATGGTTTTGGCGGAATAGGCAAGTTCCCTGGCATGGCCCTGCCCCACAATCAAGGGAATTCTCTGGAGTACCCCGACGTCTGCCACAAATCCCACGGCCGCTTCCTTGAGGCAAAAGCTGGCATCTTCAGAACACAGCCGGATATCGCAGGCCGTCGCCATATCAAGGCCGGCGCCGATACAATGGCCGTGGATGGCTGCAATAACGGGTTTTTTACACCATTCAATGCAGGAAATGCCGTCCTGGAGTTTTTCAATTCTCGGCAGAAGCTTCCATTTCACTCCGCCCTTTTGTTCCTGCTCCATGAGTTCGGGCAGCTCGGGCATCATACCCAC
>JAKSBB010000594.1 GCA_022361315.1 Desulfobacterales bacterium | reverse complement strand
CGGGCCCCGTTCCAGCTCTCGCTCACCACCGCCGACTTCACCATCCCCGAACAGCCCCGCTTCATCTACGCGCTGCCCAAGCCCGTGCAGGAGGCCTTCGAGGTCATCCGGCCCAGCGGCACGATGCGCGCCACGCTCCTGATCTCACGCAACGAGACCGACGGACAGATCGACTACGAAGGATTGGCCAAGCTCGTTGATGCCAAGTGCGTGCTCGAAGCCTTCCCCTACCCGCTCACGGAGTGCCGCGGACAGATCAGCTTCGACCGCGACGAAGTAAAGATCCGTTCGTTCAGCGCCAAGACCTCGGGCGACGGCCACGCGCTCGTTTACGGCCGCATCTGGCCGCCCGGCCCCACCGCCAACGTCGACCTCGTCGTGACCGCCGTCAACATCCCCTTCGACGAAACACTCTTCCAGGCCTTCGATCCCGATACCCGGCCCATCTTCGATGCGCTGTTCCACACCGAAAGCTACAACCACCTCCGCCAACGCGGACACTTCATCTCCAGCCACGATTTCAACGCCATGGACTTCCGCGCCGGTCGCATCGAAGACCAGCTCTTGCAATTGGCAGACGACGATCCGAAACGCGCCGAGCTCAACGAGGAACTGAAGACGCTCGATCGACTGTTGAAAACGCCCGCCTTCGACCTCGGCGGTCTGGCCACCGTCAACGTGCACGTCACGCGCACCGAAGGCGAAGGCGACCGCACCCGCGCCGCCGCCGAGATCAAGATCCAGGAAGCCAACATCGTTTACGAAGAGTTCCCCTACCCGTTCCACATCACCGAAGGCATCGTTCGCACCCAGGGGACCAACATCACGGTCGAGGGTTTCAAGCTCGAAGGCCTCGCCGGCGGGACGGGCAAGATCCACGGCACCGTCGTTGAGCGCATGCGTGACAACGGTGAGATCGGCTTCAAGCCGGAGATCTTCGTGGCCGGTTACGACCTGGCCATCAACGAGATGCTCTACGACGCGCTGCCGGCCGAGCAGGCCGAGTGGATGCGCAAGCTCCATCTCACCGGCATGCTGAACCTCGCCGGCCAGGTCTGGCGCGACGACCGCGG
>JAKSBB010001125.1 GCA_022361315.1 Desulfobacterales bacterium | reverse complement strand
GACAGCGTTACCATTGATGTGGACAACATTGCCGGGTGCATCGGAAATAATCGGGCAGATACCTCTTCCCGGATGATTTTGAATCCCGATGATGCCTGTGCCCTGGCCTTTGCCCTCGGGGTGAAGGCCCGGAACCCGGAATGCACCGTGGAGGTGGTTACCTTCGGACAGCCTTCCGTCCGCCCCCCACATGGAAGACCTGCTGAGACTCGCTGTGGACAGGGCGACGTTGATTTCAGCGCCGGTGTTAAACACCGGTGCAATCACCAGCCGGGTGTTGGCTCAGTATATCACCAGCCGTCCTTTCCATTGCATTTTAACGGGCAGCCATTCCCTGGACGGGGGCTCTGCTAGTGTCCCGGTGGAGTTGGCGGAGATTCTTGGTCTGGATCAGATGCTTGGTGTTATCGGTATTGATCCGGACCGGTTCGACACCGTGGGTGCGGTGATCGACGTGGCTGAGGAGGGTGATGTGGTCACCTATGAAATTGCAATGCCCTGTGTGTTGAGCCTCACCCGTGAGAGCGGTTACAAACTTCCCTATGCAAAGCTGACCGATATGCGGCGGGACGTGTCGGATGAATTGATTGTTGTTTCCGCTGACGATCCCGGTGTACTTCCCTTCACAACCGTTGTGAACCGGTATCCCAAAACTTTCCGGGAAAAGGAAAGGCAGGTTGTGGGGACGGATGATGCCGGTATTGAAAAGGTGTTCGATTTTTTAAAGGCAAAGGGGTTCCTCTCAAGATGAAACGTATCTGCATTTTCCAGGACACAGACCGCCCGGGCAGTACCCCCGATCTTTTGGGGGCAGCAGAACGACTTCACGGTGACGGGGCGTTTGAATCACATTTGGTCCTGTTGAATGGTTCTGCGGATGATTTTTTTGGCCTTTTTCATCATGTTCATCGTGTGGCGGACGGTCTTGTGGCGGCATATGACCCCAGGGGAATCACTGAAGTTCTGGAGAATCTCCATCAAAACTTAAGATTTCACAATATCCTGATTCCCGCCACGGGATTAGGAAAAATGATCGCTCCACGGTTGGCACAACGGCTTGAAACCGGTCTGGTCTCCGGTGTGACCGATATAAAGCACAGCAGTGATGGCATTGAACTCATCCGGCCTGCGTATTCCGGGAAGATTCTTGAAGGCATTCAGGTGTCGGGGTCTGGGCCTGTGGTCATGAGCATCCGTCCCAATGCATTTGATCACAAGCCCAAGGGCAGTTTGCAGACCCTTATATCCGAATACGCGACGCCTGTGACGACACGAAGTGGGATCACACGGGTCCACGTGGAAGAACGGTCTGAGCGCCCTGATCATAAGGCCAAGGATATCCGGGACAGCCACGTTTTGATCGCCGGTGGTGGCGGGGTAAAAGAACATTTTTCAGCATTGGTCGAATTGGCGGACGCCCTGGGGGGGGCGGTGGCGGCCAGCCGTAAACTGGTGGATCAGGGGATTGCACAGCGACGCATCCAGGTGGGGCAATCCGGAAAAACGGTATCTCCGCAGTTATATATGGCCCTGGGGATTCACGGCAGCGTGCAGCATATGGCTGGCCTGCGGCAGGTGGATACCCTGATTTCAGTCAACAGATCAGACCTTGCCCCCATCTGCACCTTGTCGGATATGGTTGTGCAGGGGGATGCCGGGGAATTCATCCCCAAACTCATGGAGAAAATTTCGACTTACAGATCTGGAAATAAAGGAAGCTGATATGAAGGTAACTGATTTTAATATGAACTTCTTCTCTCTGAAGGGAAAAAATGCAGTCGTCACCGGTGGAAACAGCGGATTGGGACAGGCGTTCTCCGTGGCCCTGGCCAAAGGGGGAGCAAATGTCATGGCACCGAGCATAATGGATGATAACGGGGATACAAAAAACTTTGTTACGGACTGCGGTGTTGCGTACAAATATCTCCATGCCGACATCACCGAAGCGGGGGAGTGCAGGCGGGTGATAGACGAATGTGTGTCAGCCTGGGGAAGCATCGATATTCTGGTGAATTGCGCCGGGATCTGTATCAATGTTGAAGATGTGACAAAGTTCACCCGGAAGGAATGGGACAAGATGGTATCCGTTAACCTGACGGCGGCTTTTGAGATGACCCACGAAGCCTGTAAACATATGATCCCGCAAAAGTCCGGCAAGGTGGTGAATATCGCCTCCCTTTACTCCTTTCTGGGCGGCCAATGGTCTCCGGCCTATGCCGCCACAAAACACGGCATTGTGGGGCTGACCAAATCCATGTGCGACGAACTGGCCCGGTTCAATATCCAGGTCAACGCCATTG
>JAKSBB010001084.1 GCA_022361315.1 Desulfobacterales bacterium | reverse complement strand
ACCGGCGATATGCTCGAAGAGATGCTGGGTCATCCGGTCATCCGCCACGACAGGGTGCAGGAGGAGAATCCCCCGGGTGTGGTTACCGGCCTGGCCTGGACCCCCATGGGCGGAGAGATCCTTTTTATTGAAGCAACCCATATGCCGGGCAAAGGCAAGCTGACCCTGACCGGGCAACTGGGGGACGTGATGAAAGAGTCCGCCACCATCTCCCTGAGCCTCTTCAGGTCACGGCTGGCATTTGCCCTGCCTGAATTTGATTTTGACACGCGAGATCTGCACATCCACGTGCCGGCCGGTGCCCTGCCAAAGGACGGCCCGTCCGCCGGTGTGGTCATGTTTGCCGCCATCACCTCCCTGATCATGGGGCGTCAGATCAACCCAAAGCTTGCCATGACCGGTGAAATTACCCTGCGGGGACGGATACTGCCCGTCGGCGGCATCAGGGAGAAAGTGCTGGCCGCCCACCGGGCAGGGGTAAAGAAAGTGCTGTTGCCCGGGGAGAACGAAAGGGACTTAAAGGATGTGCCTGAAGAGGTTAAATCCCAGCTTGAATTCCAAACCATACATACGGTGGAAGACCTAATCAAAGAGACCCTGGGGCTTGAACTGCCCAAGCCTGAGGCCCTGATGCTCGGGAAGCTGCCTGAGGATCTGGCCTTTGGCACCGAGCCTGTGGGTATTTAAGCTCCGGCACCACAACCCCCGACTCGCGTTGCTGTGGTAAAATAGCCTCTTTTCCCCCCTGCCGGCCTGTGCTATGGTCACATTCGCCCCTGACCCGGTTATCCGGGTCGGGGAGCAAATGGACCTCCCATAATTGAAAGGGTTTTCAATGACGGCGCACCCGACATCCGGCCGCACAGGAACAGGCCTCGTACTGCGGATATTTCTCCCCTTTGCCCTGGGATACTTTCTCTCTTACCTCTTCCGGGTGGTGAATGCAGTCATTGCCCCGGACCTGGTGGCGGATCTCCGTATTGATCCCTCGGAACTGGGGCTGCTGACTTCCACCTATTTTATTGCCTTCGCCTCTTCCCAGTTGCCCATGGGCATTATGCTGGACCGGTTCGGACCACGGATGGTGGAGGCATTTCTCCTGCTGTTTGCCGCGGCCGGCGCCGCGCTCTTTGCGGTTTCCGATAACCTGGCCGGGGTCATTGCCGGACGGGCACTCATCGGCTTCGGGGTATCGGCCTGCCTGATGGCGG
This sequence comes from Desulfobacterales bacterium, assembly GCA_022361315.1. Next base: position 3,156 of record JAKSBB010001084.1, on the reverse strand, counting down.
CATTCAAATCTTACGTGCTATGGTTTCCGGCCGACATTCTGTCCCGGGTGAACGGGTTTCAGATGGCAGCAGGCGGACTGGGTGCGCTGGCCGCCACCGTCCCCGTGGAATGGGCCCTGGGATTTACGGACTGGCGGGGGCTTTTCTGGGGACTCGCCCTGCTCTCTTTCATCACGGCTTTAATCGTACTCTTTATCGTTCCGGGATCCGCAAACAGGCCGGAACCGGAGCGTCTCAGCGACCAGATCCGCGGTATCATCCGGGTGTTCAAAAGTCCGGTGTTCTGGCGGATTGCTCCCCTGACCACCCTCTCCCAGGCCGGTTATATTTCCCTTCAGGGACTCTGGGCCGGCCCCTGGCTGCGGGATGTAGCCGGGATTCCCCGGGAGGGTGTGGCCCGCTATCTCTCCTGGTCGGCCATGGCCATGATCACGGGATTCATCGCCCTGGGGTACCTGGCCGAACGCCTGGCCGCCAAAGGTATTCCCGTAAGAACCACGGCAGTGTCCGGCATGGCCGTCTTTCTCATTATTCAGGGACTGATGACCTTTCATGCCCCGGTGCCTGTGCCGCTTCTGATGGTCATGTTCGGCTTCTTCGGCACTTCGGGAATCCTTGCCTATACGGCACTGACCGTCTCTTTTCCCATGTCCCTTTCGGGCCGGGTGACCACCGGTATCAACATGCTGGTGTTCATCGCCGCCTTCGGGGTGCAATGGGCCATAGGCGCCATTATCAACCTCTGGGAGGTATCTGCGGCAAACACCTACGACCCTGCCGGGTACCGGGCCGGTTTCCTGGCGCTGCTGGTCTGCCAGGTGCTTTGCCTGATATGGTTTCTTCTGCCGGGCAATAAAACGAAAGATACCACCTGACCCCTAAAAATGATTCTTTTGATTCTCTAGAGGGAAACGGGTTGACAAACCCGGCGGATTTCCATATCAAAGACTTAGACTAAAAATCCAATATAGACGATACGTTTAAAAATGAGCCGATTTCTATCCGCATACATCCCCGTGGCAGAGGCCATAGCCAGACTCTTTCACCCCAACGCCGAAGTGGTGATCCACGAACTGGCCGGTGACCGGGTCTATCATATTGCCAATCCCTTCTCAGGCAGACAGCCCGGAGACATTTCGCTTCTGAAACTATCGGCCGAAGACCTGGAAGGGCAGACGGATATCATCGGTCCCTATGAAAAGGCCGGTAACAACGGCCAGGCCATCCGGTCGATCACCGCAGTGCTCCGGGAGGACACGGGGAAAGCCCGCGGTCTCATGTGCATCAACCTGGATTATTCGGCCTACGAACCGGCGCTTAATCTTCTGGAAGCCCTGATCCGGCCGAGGCAGGCGGAAACCCACCCCGAGATCCTGTTCAGAAACGACTGGCGGGACCAGATCAAGCTGGAGGCACGGACGTTTCTCAATGAGACCCGAAAGTCTATCGACACCCTGGATGCCCCCACCCGGAAGGCCTTGATGAAACGTCTGGAAGAAAAGGGGTTATTTTACGCCAAGAAATCAGTTGAACAGGTGGCGGCCCTGCTCGGGGTATCCAGGGCCACCGCCTATAATGATTTACAGGCAATCCGCAGTACCCGGAAGAAGAGGATATAACCATGACCACGCCCATCGGCTTCACCAGTACCAGCGGTACTATCGCCCCGGTCTCTTTTGACGAGGCAGTACTCCGGGGATTTGCCCCGGACGGCGGCCTTTTTGTACCGGACCGGCTCCCGAAGTTCACCACCGACGACCTGAAAGCCATGCAGGACATGTCCTACCCGGATCTCTGCTGCCGGGTTCTGTCCGAATTCATCCATCCCGAGATTATCCCCGGTCCGGATCTGCACCGGCTGATCCGGGAGAGTTTCAAAGGATTCAGCCATCCGGATATCCTGCCCCTGGTTCCCTGTCCGGATCAGGAGAATCTATACATCATGGAGCTTTTTCACGGCCCCACCCTCTCCTTCAAGGATATTGCCATGGGGTTCCTCATCCGGGCCATGGATTATCTCCTGCTGAAAAAGGACCGGCGCCTCAACCTCATCCTCGCCACCACCGGCGATACCGGCCCAGCCGCCGCCCATGCCGCAGCCGGGCTTTCCACCATCCACTGCTGGCCCCTGTTCCCCAAGGGAATGATCACCCCGGAGCAGGAGGGGCAGATGACGGGAATCCGTGCTGCTAACATCCATCCAACAGGCGTGACAAACTGTCCGGACGGCGGAGATGACCTGGACCGGGTGGTACTGGCATTGTTCGGTGATCCCGAACGCAAGGACCGGCTGAACCTGTCCAGCGTCAATTCCATCAACTGGTGCCGGGTCATGGTCCAGTCCGTTCATTACATCTATGCCTATCTTCAGGTCTGCCGGCAGAAAGGCCAAAGCATCGGAGACCCCATATCATTTTCCGTACCCTCCGGGGCCTTCGGTAACCTCTTTGCCGGTTACCTGGCCCGGGAAATGGGACTGCCGGTGGAGACGTTCATCTGTTCGGTCAACGCCAACCAGACCCTGTTCAAAGCGTTCACCCAAGGCATATTTGAACCTGCCGGCCTGATCTCCACCTGTTCGTCGGCCATTGATATCGTGCTGCCCTACAACTTCTGGCGCTTTCTTTACTTTGCCACCGGGCGGCAGCCGGAAAAGATCAGAACCTGGATGGAGCAGCTTGCGGACAAAGGAAAATTTGAACTGGATGTTGAGGACAGAAAGGCCATCAATAAAGGGTTCCGGGTTGTTTCCGTTTCAGATGCCCTTACCCTGGAAACCATCCGGGATCTATATGGATCAGATTCGCCCTATCTGATCGATCCCCACGGGGCTGTGGCCCTTGCGGGAGCAAAGGCGGAAGCCCCACAGAACGGTACCCATGCTCCTGTGGTCTGCCTGGCAACGGCCCATCCGGCCAAGTTTCCGGATGTCATTGCCCGGGCACTGGAGACGGATCTCCCGGATACGGCCCGCCATCCAAACCTGAAGGCGGTGGCCGACGCCAACCTGTCGGTTTGTGCACTGGACGAACTGGAAACCCATCTTGTCCGGACCATTGAAACCGCAGGGACGCAGCCACACGACAACGAATACCCTTACCGGCACCCAAGGAGAACCCATTGGCAGACTATACCCGGCTCAACACCACTGAGATT
>JAKSBB010000607.1 GCA_022361315.1 Desulfobacterales bacterium | reverse complement strand
TCTGATGTCTGGGACATGATTTCATCTCCTTTGTTCCCGCCTTTATTGGGAAGGGTGATTCCAACTCCGGCCTGTCTTAAAAAATTCCGTGTTAAAAAACATCCCCCGAATGGGGGAGCCTCAGGGACTTTCGTGCGGTTTTTATACAAGCTATAATTTATTAGAAAATAAATTGTTGACAATTTACAATAATACAATTCAGCCATGGAGAATCACCATGCACCGCATTACCGGGATCAAATCCCTTGAAATCATAGACAACCGCGGCAATCCCACCATACGGACCTTCGTGACAGTGGATGATGTTTTCACTGGTATAGCCGACGTGCCCAGCGGTTCTTCCACCGGATCATTTGAAGCCAAAGAGCTTCGGGACGGGGAAGGCAGGTTCAACGGCATGGGCGTTACACAGGCCATTGCCAATATCCACACTACCATTGCACCGGCCCTGGCCGGCCAGGACCCCACCAGTCAGCGGGCCGTGGACCGCCTTCTGCTGGACCTGGACGGCACCCCGGACAAATCCCGGCTGGGCGGCAATGCTGTGCTCGGGGTTTCCCTGGCCACGGCAAAGGCGGCTGCGGCCTGTCTCGGTCTGCCCCTCTACCGCTACCTGAATAACAGTGCCCATGTGCTGCCCGTTCCCCAGGCCTGTCTCCTCAACGGGGGGCTCCATGCGGGGAACGATCTGGATATCCAGGAGTATTGTGTGATGCCCGTCGGGGCGGAGAGTTTTGCCCACGGTGTTCAGATGCTCTGTGAGATTTTCCGGTCCCTTTATACTGTGCTTTACGACCGCATGGGCAAAAACGCCACCAACTCCAGCGAGGACGGCGGCTTTGCCCCGCCCCTCTCCTCTTCTTTCGATGCCATGGAGATTCTGGATCTTGCCGTGGAAAAGGCCGGCTACCGGGACCAGGTCTGCTACGCCCTGGATATGGCGGCCTCCGGTCTCTGGAATGGGGAAAAAGGCGTGTATACCTTTGAAGGTAAAGAGAGAACCTCCGCTGAAATGATTCGGTGGACCCGTGAACTGGTCGCTGCCTTCCCTGGTATCGTATCCATTGAAGATCCCCTGGATGAAAAAGATGATGCGGGCTGGGCCGAGTTCACCAATGTCTTCAGCGACCGCCTGGTGGTGGGGGATGATATCTTTGCCACTAACCCGGAACGGATCGGTAAAGGCGTTCGGGAGAAACTTGCCAATGCCACCCTCTGTAAGGTCAACCAGATCGGCACCGTGACCGAAGCCTGTGACGCAGCACTTATGGCCCGGGCCAACGGGTTCCCCGTGGTGATGTCCGTCCGGTCCGGTGAAACCGAAGATGCCGTACTCTCGGATATTTCCGTGGCCCTGAATGCCGGTGTGTTCAAAACCGGAGGGATCCGCGGCAGCGACCGGGGAACCAACTACAACCGGTTCATTGAAATTGAAGACGAACTCGGTGCCCTGGCCGTTTATGCCGGACACCAATACAAAGGAAAGATCAGCTGATGGCCGGATGCCCCGTAGAAATACCAGTACAGAAAATCGAAGGTAGAGTGGAAGGTGCCGTTAAAAACCGGGAGGATCTCTTGTCCCACGGGCTTGCGGGCGGCAGGGAAGACTGCCTGGATATTGTGGAGCATGCCCTGGCTGCCGTGGATCCCTATCTGGCCACCCATAATGCGGTGCAGGTGGAGGGAGACAATCTCATCATGGACGGCCGCTCCGTTTACCTGCCGGCCATCGAACATATCTACGTGATCGGGGCGGGCAAGGCCACCATGCGCCAGGCCATTGCTATGGATGAGATCCTGGGGGACCGGATCACCGAAGGTCTGGTGATCGTCAAACACGGCCAGAAAGTTGAGTTAGATCACATCCGGGTGATGGAAGCCGCTCACCCGGTTCCGGACGAACACAGCTTCACGGCCGGCCGGAAGATTGTGGAAATCGCAGAGAAAGCCGGGGAGAAGGACCTGGTGATCTGCCTGATGTCAGGCGGGGTTTCCGCCACCTGCTGCCTGCCGGTGCCGGGGATCACCCACGAAGATAAGGTGGAGATCAATCGCCTCATGGTGCAGAGCGGCGCCCAGGTGACTGAGATTATGAGTGTCCGCCGCCATCTTTCCCTTATAAAGGGCGGCCGTCTCGGCCGGATGATCATGCCGGCGGCCTGCATGACCCTCACCGTGTCCGATGCCATCGGCGATCCTATGGAGTGGAATGCGGACTGGACCCACCCCGACTCTTCCACCTTCAGGGATGCCGTGGATATTCTTCACCGCTACGACATTTGGGATCAGGCGCCGGAGCGGGTGCGGGCCTATTTCTCCGAATTCTCGGAAGAGAAGGAAACCCCCAAGGAACTGGACCGGCAGCGGTTCTGGTACTGCATGACCGTAAAGACGGCAGATATCTGG
>JAKSBB010001055.1 GCA_022361315.1 Desulfobacterales bacterium | reverse complement strand
GCGGAACACTTTTTCTTCAGGAAAGTATATTCATATGGGAATCATCAAAATCAACAGGGAAAAACGGCTGAAACAGGAACCTCACACCGGCCACAACCGTTGGCACCCGGACATTCCGCCTATATTTGAAATTGACCCCGGTCAGGTTCTGACCATTGAAACCCGGGATGCGTCGGACAACCAGATCCGGAAAACCATGACCGCAAAAGACCTCTCCGGCCTGGATGCCAAGGTGTCTCATCCCCTCACCGGTCCGGTATATATCAGGGGCGCCTGCCCCGGAGATCTTCTCGAGGTGGAGTTCGTTGATATTCTCCCCGAGGCATACGGTTGGAGCTTGTTCCGCCCCACCACCGGTCTGCTCAGAGACCTGTTTCCGGATTATTACCTGGTCCACTGGGACATCCGGGACGGGTGGGCAACCTCAACGGATATCCCCGGGGTCCGACTGCCGGACGGCTGCATGATGGGCATCTCCGGTGTGGCGCCCTCCATGGCCCAGCTTGAGGCATGGAATAAACGGGAAACGGAATGGTTTGAACAGGGCGGTAATGTGATGCTCCCCACACCAGAGGATGCCGTGGCCCCCAGTGCCCGGATCCGCAGACAGGGGCTGCGCACCACACCGCCCCGGGAAAACGGGGGGAATATGGACATCAAGCAGCTCACCCGGGGATCCCGGCTTTTCCTGCCGGTTCATGTTCCGGGTGCTCTGTTCTCCACCGGTGACGCCCACTTCTGCCAGGGGGATTCGGAATGCTGCCTTACCGCAATTGAAATTCAGGCCACCGTGCTTGTGCGGTTCCATCTGCACAAAGGACGGGCCGAATCTGAGAATATCCTATGGCCACGGTTTTCCCACGCAGGTCTTTTCAACTCCCCTGAATGGGCCGCGCCGGAAAACTTCATCGCCACCATGGGGTTGCCCATCCGTGAGGACGGAAGTCAGGCGGGAGAGGCGCACATCACACTTGCCGCCCGAAATGCCCTGATCCAGATGATCGACCTCCTTGAATACCGTGGCTGGACCCGGGAGCAAGCCTATATTATTTGTTCCATAGCTGCGGACTTGAAAATCAGCAGCGTGGTCAACCTGCCAAACGTGGTGGTATCGGCCCTGTTACCGGAAAATATTTTTATCTGAGTCCATTTTCCAATCATTTCAATTCATCTGGTGCGGGTTACACCACGCTGAATTCCCCTTAATCCATATCCGGCGATAATAAAGACATTGCTGGTGTTGACAAAAGCAGAATATTTATTATAAGTTACGCGTCTTTTCAAAATTTCAGGACGGGGGAATACATGAACAATATTCTGGATACCGGTGCCGTAGCCGCTGATTTGGGGCTGACGGAAGCGACCGTTGCCGCCTTCGGGGAGCAGGGCATTCTGCCGGGAAAAAATACTGACGAATCATGGCAGTTCACAAAAGAGGCTGTGGCAGAGTGGAAGGACCGGCAATTGTCGGCACATCCCCAGGGGGGAGAGCGGGGGATGGATACCATCGAAAATGTACTTCGCCCGGATAGACTGCTTTTCACCAGCCTGGGATCAAAACAGGATTTGTTTGCCTTTCTGGCATCCCGTGCCGCCGATTGCGGAACCGGTTTGTCAGAGACTGAACTGGTGGATGAACTTCAGCAGCGGGAAGCCCTGATGAGTACCGGCATCGGTCTTGGTATCGCCGTGCCCCATCTGAGACTTGCCGATGTGTCTGCCGTGGAGTTGTTTCTGCTGCTGAACGACAGGCCCATTTCAGATTATGGCAGCATCGATGACAAAACCGTTGAGGTGATTGTCTTTATCATGGTGGGGACACGGATGCAGGCAGAGTATCTGCGGGTCCTTGCCTCATCCGTGAATCTTCTTAAAAATCAAACCATCCGGGAGGCGGTATTGGCCTGTACCGACACGGCGTCTGCCCACCGGATCATTACCGGGAAATTTTAAAAATGGACTTACATGCTAGCGTCATTCTGGTACTGGCCCTGGCCGTACTCGGCGGTCTCATCAGTTCCGGCCTCACCAAACGGATGCGGGGACCCCAGGTGCTGGGATATATTTTAGCAGGTGTTGCCCTGGGCGGGCAGGGGATCAATCTGATACCCATTGAGACGGTGAAGACACTGACGCCGGTCAGTTTTATTGCCCTGGGGATCATCGGCTTTCTGGTTGGGGCGGAGCTTGAGTTCCATGAGTTGAAAAAATATGCGCGTAAGTTCTCCACCATTCTGGTTATCGAGGGGTTACTGGCCAGTCTCCTGGTGGCTCTCGGCAGTTTTGCCGTGGTGTACTATGCACTGGATAATTTTACCTACGCCCTGGTGGTGGGCATTGTGCTGGGGGCGATTTCCTCTGCAACGGATCCCGCCAGTACCATGGGGGTGATCTGGGAATACCGGTCTGCAGGTATTCTGACCACCACCCTTGTGGCCATCGTGGCATTGGATGATGTGCTGGCCATGGCATTGTACGGTATCGCATCAAACGTCGCCCAGCGGCTGAGCGGTGACGGTGGCTCCATCATGAGTTCCGTACTTCATTTTGCAAGAGATATCGGGGGGGCAATCGTCATCGGCGCCGTGGTGGGCTACGGACTGGTGGTTTTTGTCAGACGCCGGGGGAATTCCGAGAACAACCTTTTTGTGATGATCGGTGCCGTTCTGCTTTCCGTAGGGCTTGCCCAGACCTTCCATTCCGACCTGATTCTTTCCGCCATGACTGCGGGTATCATTGCCACCAACCTGGCGCCCCAGCATGTAAAGCATCTGATGTCCCAGGTGCGGCAAGTGGCGGTGCCCATTTATATCCTCTTTTTTGTGCTGGTGGGCGCACGACTTTCCCTCACCGGGATGCCCGGATGGATCTGGGCCGTGGTGATTGTTTACGTGGTGGGCAGAAACGGCGGCAAAGTCGTGGGGGCCTGGATCGGTGCCCGTGTCAGCGGGGCTGAACCCGTGGTGGCGGCAAACACCGGGCTGGGGCTTTTTTCCCAGGGCGGTGTGGCCATCGGTCTCGCCATTGTGGCCGGCAGCCATCTGAACAATATCCAGCTTACCGAAGCCTTGACCCTGGGGGACGCCATCGTCTCCATCGTCACCACCACCACCTTTCTGATCCAGCTTACCGGACCGGCCGCCGTGAAGTGGGCACTGGTAAGGGCCGGAGAAACCAACCGCCGGCTGAGTGCCGGGGATATCCTTGCCCAGCATACGGCAGGGGGGATTTTGGAATCCTCATTTGCCTGCAAGCAAAGCATGTCCCTGGAGCAGGTGATTACGAACTTCGGCAGCCATCCCGAGGTGGAGTCTGTTGCCGTACTTAAAAAGGACGATCAGTTTGTGGGGGAAATCAGCCTGAGGGATCTTCGCCCGGTGCTCATCGAGCGGGAAATGTGGCCCCTGATCATCGCAGACGATGTGGTGAATCCCCAGACTGAAACCGTCAGTTCCGACACCAGCCTGGATGAGGCCACCAAAATTATGGAAAATCTCGGGGTTGAACAGCTCAGTGTGGTGGACAACGGCCGGTTTTCAGGATACCTCCTTCGCAATAAAATCCGTCAGCTGGTCAAAAGTAAAACCCTTACGGCCTCGGCGGCCTGAGGATAAAAGGGCGTCCATGGCGGCGCTTCCATATTATTTCGTTCCGGCGGTATCGGTCTCATCCATACCGCCGGATTTTTTCTGCACCACCCCACACCTAAGTTTCATAACAATATCGCATAAATAATTGAAACCCTATTGTTCTGTGGAGGGTTGCGTCTACACTGGTCCAAGGTTTCCCGGTGAACATTCTTCGCATCATTGTTCAGTCATTTTTATGCAGAACGGTGAATAATTCTTGCATAGTCTCAAAATTTCTGTTAGTAGTATCATTTTTTTACAAGCTTTTACTAATTTTCGGGGGCTTAAGGCCCGCCCTATACCCCATAGCGTTGATTCCCAGCCGCCCCGAAACTGAAAATGTGAAGAGGTGAAACATTGAAAAAAAAGATACTGGTTGTAAACCGCGGAGAGATTGCCATCCGGGTGATCCGG
>JAKSBB010001254.1 GCA_022361315.1 Desulfobacterales bacterium | reverse complement strand
GCCCTTGAAGATGATCCGTCCCCTGTCGATGGTTTCAAGGAGATTGACTGACCGGAGCAGGGTGGATTTGCCGGAGCCGGAGGGACCCACGATCACTATTTTTTCGCCTCTGTGCACCGACAGGCTGACATTGTCCACGGCCCGGACCGTCTTGAAGTCTTTGGTGATGTTTTCAAGTCTCAGGATATTATCTGTTTTCATAGGCCCCCACCTTCCTTTCGATCCGTTCAAAGACCAGGGTGAATACCGTGGTGAAACCCAGGTAAATCATGGCGGCGATGATCAGGACGTTGACGTTGAAATAGGTGTTGAAGATCTGGTCGGCGGACCGCATGAGCTCCACCATGGCGATGGTGGAAACCAGTGCTGTATCCTTAATCAATGCGATGAATTCGTTGCCCACCGGCGGCAGTATCCGTTTGTATGTCTGGGGAACGATGATCCGTCGCATGGCCTGGGCATAACTCATGCCCAGGGCTTTGGCCGCCTCCATCTGCCCCCCGGGAATACTCTGGATACCGGCCCGGATGATCTCGGCCAGATAGGCGGAGTAATTCAGTCCCAGGCCGATGATGGCGGCCGCTTCCGGCCGCAGGGTAATCCCCAGCGAGGGCAGGCCGTAATAAATGAAGAAAAGTTGCAGGAGCAGCGGCGTTCCCCGGAAGAACCAAATGATAAACCAGCATATTCCAGATACCGGGGCGAATCCGGATATCCGCCCCAGGGCGATAAACAAGCCGCCGGCGGGGGAGATGAACATGGTGCCCAGGGTCAGCCCCAGTGTCATCACGGCACCTTTCAGCAGGGCGGGGGCAAACCGGATACAGTCCTGGAAAAACGCCCGGTAAAAGGGGAGCTCATCCGTGGCCAGGGTGGCCAGGAAATTGTGTGCATCCGTATTATCCGGGAAAAGAGCCAGTACGTCGCGGCAGACGGCCCTGGCCCGGTCGGGCTGTTCCAGCGCATGGAAGAGGGAGGCCGCCAGCATCCGGGCCTTGATAAACTCAATCCCTTCCTCGTTCGGTTTCGGTTCGGGAACGGTCATCAAAAGGGTAATGGCCGCATCATAGCTGCCGTCGGCAATATGATTGTTGGCCTTGAGAAAAAGCTGCTCCCTGTCGCCGGCAAACGCGCTGCCGGCGATAAGGAGCAGGATGAGAATGGCCGGCGCAAGGGCCGGCCTGAAAAACTGTGAGCGTAGAGTTACCATTTTTCAGGGTTGGTAATGTCCTCGGCAAACCATTTTTTGGAAATCTTAGCCATGGTGCCGTCGGCGATCATGGCGTCAATGGTTTCCTGGATCTTGTTGCGCAGGTCGGCATCGGCCTTTCTGAAGGCAATACCGAAGGGTTCCTTGGAGATCGTGCCCGGGAGCACCTTGAATTTGCCGATCCGTTTGGAAATGATATGGCGGCCGGCCACATTGTCGATGATCACGGCATCTGTCCGTCCGGCTTCCAGATCCAGCATGGCCTTGGGATTGTCCGCGTATTCTTTTACCTGTGCAGGTTTGGCGGGCAGCTTTTCAATGGCTTTCATGGCGGAAGAATCTTTCTGGGCACCCAGTACGGCGCCGCCGAGATCCTTATAGGTTTTGAACCGTTTTTCACTGAAACGGACCACGGCCACCTGGCCGTCCATGATGTAGGGGCGGGTAAAGGCCACCTTTTCAGACCGTTCCGGGGTGATGGTCATCCCGTTCCAGATACAGTCGAACATCTTTGAGTTCAGGGAGTGGACAACTCCGGACCAGGCCGTGGGCTTCCAGACAATATTGATGTCCAGCCGTTTTCCCAGTTCATGGGCCGCATCCACGTCAAAGCCCACCAGGCTTCCGTCTGCGACCCGGAACCCCATGGGGGGAAAGGCATCATCCAGTCCGATGACCAGCTCCCCCCGGGATTTGATCCGGTCGTAGGAGCCGTCTCCGGCATGGGCAAGGGAGGCCAGGGCCAGTACAGAAATAATCAGTATGAGAATCTTTTTCATTTTTCCTCCAAAAATTTATACAAAAAAACCAATTTATATAAAAACCAGGAGGCAATACAGGATGCACCTTAAAAAATCAAGGATATAATTGGCCTGTGCCGCGTATGGACCGGAATGAACGCTGCCGCCTTCCTGATAAACGTGAGGGGCTGTTAAACTCGATTTGCCATGGTGAGGGTTTTGGTGTAGATTAGAAAAGACTATTTCTGCTTCAAACAAAAGATCAAACATCAGTTCGGGAAACAAATGACTTCAGTCCGTAATGGCATTCGGAATCGTCCCAGGGCATTCAGCATGGGAGAGGTGTCGCGCATCATAGGCGTTGTGATGTTTGTGGGCATTTTGATGCAGGGTGCTGCCCTTGCCGGCGGGGGATTCAGAGTCTTATACATATCCTCCTACCACCCGGGATTTCCCACTTTTTTTCAACAGGTGGAAGGCATCCGGTCGGTGTTTGAGACGGAGAACATCCTTCTGGACATTGAATTTATGGATACGAAGCGGTTTCCCGAACCTGAATCATGGGAGATGTTCCGTCGGCACCTAAAGTACAAGCTCCATCGCAGCGTCGGATATGATGCCGTGATCATCGCCGATGACAATGCGTTGGTCTTTACCCTGGCACATCAGGACCAATTGTTCAGGGGGATTCCTGTGGTCTTTCTGGGGGTGAACAACATAGACCTGGCCTTGGCCCAGAACCGGAATCCCAAGGTGACCGGTGTGGTGGAGGCCGTTTCCATGGCCGACACCATTTCCCTGATGACCCGTCTGAGACCGAAGGCGAAGAGAATCGTGGCCCTGGTGGACAATACACCCAGTGGCCAGGGGGATCTGAAACGGTTTTACGCCACGGCAAAAGAATTTCCCACTTTAGACTTTTCAGCCCTGTCCCTGGCGGAAATGACCTGGGATGCGTTTTCGTCTGCCCTGGGGCAGTTGGATGACACGGCGGCAGTTCTCCTTTTGTCCGCTTACCGGGACAAGGCCGGGACCCGGGTGTTGTTCGATGAGGGGTTAGCGAGGATTTTAGATCATCTGAATCAGCCGCTGTTTCATCTCTGGGCCCATGGTATCGGCCAGGGAATACTCGGTGGAAAAATTATCAGCCATACCGAGCAGGGCCGGGTGGCCGCAGGTATGACACTGGATATTCTGAACGGCACCCCGGTGGAAGATATTCGGGTGGTGAACCGCAGTCCGAACCAATACCTATTTGACGATACGGTGCTTCAACACTATGACATCGATACGAAGCTGCTGCCGGCGGACAGCCTCATTCTGAACCGGCCCCATTCCTTTTACCGGCAGCACCGGACCCTGATCTGGGCCGTTGGGGGTGTTATCATTGTCCTGACGATATGCCTTCTTCTGGCGGTGGTAAACATTTACAGGCGAAGGACGGTGGAGGTGGCGCTTCGGGATCGTGAGGTTCACCTGAGAACCGTCATTGAAAACATTCCGGATCTGGTATGGCTCAAGGATCCGGAAGGGGTTTATCTGTCCTGTAATTTGAAATTTGAGCGGTTCTTCGGGGCCAGTGAAAAGGAAATCAAAGGTAAAACCGACTATGATTTCGTGGACAGGGAGCTTGCGGATTTTTTCCGGGAGAATGACAGGGCGGCCATGGCTGCGGGCCGTCCGACAATGAATGAAGAAGAGGTGGTATTTGCCGATGACGGCCATCACGAGATTCTTGAGACGGTAAAAACCCCCATGCACGGGGCGGACGGCAGGCTGATCGGGGTGCTGGGAATTGCCCGGGACATCACCGAACGGAAACAGGCTGAGTCGGCACGGACAAAACTGGAAGGGGAACTCCGCCAGGCCCACAAGATGGAGGCCATCGGCACCATGTCCGGCGGCATTGCCCATGATTTCAACAACATTCTGGGCATTATCCTCGGGAATACGGAGCTTGCCATGGAAAGCGGCGTAAAGGAAACGCAGCTCCGGGAATGTCTGGATGAAATCAAAACGGCAGGGTTGAGGGCCGGGGATATTGTTCGTCAACTCCTCAACTACAGCCGGAAGACGGAACAGGAGAAACAGGTGCTGGAGATCAGATCCCTGGTGAAAAATACCTATAACCTGCTCCGTTCTTCCATTCCGTCCACCATTGATATCCACATGGATCTGCCCGAAGAGATTCGTCCCATACTGGCGGATGCCACGCAGGTTCACCAGGTGCTGATCAACCTCTGCACCAATGCCACCCATGCCATGGAAGCCGAAGGCGGGGTGTTGACCATCGCATTGACCGAGATTGAACTGGATGAGGTTACCGTCACCCAGTTTCAGAAAATCGCGGCAGGAACCTACATCCAGTTGGCTGTGTCAGATACGGGCCACGGGATTTCGGATGCTGCCAGGTCAAAGATCTTCGATCCCTATTTCACCACCAAGGATGTGGGGAAGGGCACAGGTATGGGACTGGCTGTGGTGATGGGCATTGTGAAAAATCACAACGGGGCCATTTCGGTGTATTCGGAAGCGGGCAGGGGGACCACCTTCAAAGTATTACTGCCCCTGGCCAAGGGCCGGGCATCCAGCCATCCGGAAGTACCCGATGCCCTGCCCGGAGGGAATGAACGTATTCTCTTTGTGGATGACGAAAAGGCCCTGGCCGTCATCGGAAAGAGCCTGCTGGAATCCCTGGGATACACTGTGGATATTATGACGGATGCCCCGGCAGCACTGGAAATCGTCCAGGAAAAACCGTCCCGGTTTGATCTTATTATCACTGATATGACCATGCCCGGCATCTCCGGTGAGACCCTTACCAAGGGTGTACTGGCCGTTAATCCCCATATGAAGCTTATTCTCTGCACCGGTTTCAGCAGCCGGATTGACAGGGAACGTGCCCTGTCAATCGGGGCCCACTGCTATATGGAAAAGCCCATCGTCAAACGCCAACTGGCCCTGGCTGTCCGCCGGACCCTTGACGGAGAGAAAACCGGTAATCGCGGCCATGGGTGAAACCGTATCAAACTGACGGAAAGACCTCATTGAGGAGGGCCTCAAACTTCTTAAAATCGTTTTCCACATCCGGGTTTTTGAGTACATCGAAACTGGCAAAGCTTTTCAAGGCTTCCATGCCGAAAAACTTGAAGTTCAGGTGCATGGGCCAGAACAGATCATCCAGCCCCTTGCCTTCAAAGAATACCTGGGACGGATCGTCAAATGCGTTTTCCGGTGCGTTGAAGGTGACGGAAATCATATATTTTATTCCGGTGAGGGTGCCCCCTGAGCCGTACTGGGCATCGGGATTTTCCCGGGAACGCCCGTCACCGCCGCAGAGCCGTCCGTCCATACCGGCGGTGTATACCTCATCCATATACTTTTTAAAGGTCCAGGGCACCCCCATCCAGTTGCAGGGGGTCTGAAGGATGACGGCATCCGCCCATTGATGATTTTCGATCTCTTTGTCCACATCAATGTCGTCCTGCATGGTGGTCATTCGGACGGTATACCCTTTTTTTTCAAGATTTTCCCTGGCCATATCCGCCAGGGTGCGGTTCAACCGTCCTTCGGAAAAGGGGTAGGGTTCGTGGGCGTTGATGATAAACACGTTTTTCATTTGATATTCTCCTCAGCTGTTATTTGGGTAACGCACAATACGTTAAATATGACGTCTATATGAAGTTGTGCAAGTACCAACATTAAAATCAGATACTTACGCCGAGGTAAGAATTGTTTTATTTCATTGGGTTGAGGAATAAAAAAAGATGCTGCGAAAACAGGCCGTGAAAATCAGATCTATATATAGCGCTATGGGACATATAAAGATGCAGAAAAGGAGTCGCCTGTGATATATTGGCCGAAATATGATTCCCTGCCCATGAAAAGGAGGTAAAAGCCTATGAAAACTCACACATTGTTTATGCTCACACCCTGGACGGAGGATGGTGACGGTCCGTATTATTGCCCGGATTGCGGTGTGGTTGAGGGCTTTTTTGTCTATTCCCCGGCTGCACGGGTGGACCTGGACATTATCCATGTGGATTTCCAGCGGCCACGGGCCGCTGTCGTGGATGCGCTGGGGGAAGAAAACCAGTCCTGCCCGGTGCTGGTTCTGGCCGAAGGCACCCCGGCGCCCGAATCTGCCAAAAAGAGCATGACCACCGGACGGATTTTTATTGATGACCCTATTGCGATCTGCAATTTTCTGGGGGGCACCTACGGCGGGGTACTGCCACATCCTTAGCCCGGTTATCCTGACCCCATTCGGTGCCGGCCGTCTGCAGAGCGGTATGATCATTTCCCAGGCAGAGGCCGGCAAACCAAAAGTTTTATTTTGACCCCTGTTTTATTTTGACAGCTAGGGATAAATCCTTTAGAATTTAAATAACTTCGCTGCGAGCAGACCTCCCTTTATCAAATCACCGCGTTGCTGTTATACCAACCCCTTCATTTGCATCTTTTGCAGAACATTTGATCAGGTTTGAGGCCGTTTTTTTAACCATCTCATCCGGCTATTCACCATCCCGGCACATGGCCCGTTGCCCTGAATCGTGGCGAAGTCCCCCCATGTCCTTGTGCCATGGGGCGAAACAATGCGGTGTAACCCTATAAAAAAAGGAGACCCCCTATGGTAGTCAAAGTAATCATCCAACGGACATTTAAGGAAGGCAATTACAAAGAGGCCGCAAATATGCTAATTCGGGCCAGACAGAATGCCATGCAGCACGACGGCTATATTTCTTCCGAAACCCTGAGTAATTGCGACAACCCCAATGACATCGTGGTCCTTTCCATGTGGGAAAGCCGGAAGGACTGGTGGCGGTATAAAGACAGCCAGGCCCGAAAGGATCTGGAGCGGGAGTTTGAGTCTCTCATGGAAGGCGGAACCCGCACCACGGCCTATGATATGGGTATGAAGCGCTGACGCTGCCCATAAGTGTACGGAGTTGGGCCATCAGACAGGGGATG